>CAZFGP010000213.1:0-6130 GCA_964518685.1 uncultured Terrimonas sp. | reverse complement strand
AGCGCAATTAACGTGAGTTGTGAGGCTTGCCATGGGGCAGGTAAGCAACATGTTGCCTATGTAAGCAGTACAGACTACAAAGAAGGGAATAAAATTCCCAATGCCTATATATTGCTGAATAAAGAAAGCAGTCAGATCAGCCAGATAAATACCTGCGCACCCTGCCATGCCGTAAAAGCGAATATTAGTCCGGATAAAATAAACAGCGATGAACTTCTGGATAACTATATTCCTGTTATTCCCAATACGGAACGATTTTATGCAGACGGACAGATGAAGGAGGAAGATTATAATTACGCGCCTTTCCTGCAGAGTAAGATGTTCAAGCAGGGCGTTACCTGCAGTAACTGCCACAATCCTCATTCTGGAAGAGTCTTTTTTAACACCAACCAACTGTGTCTGCAATGTCATAATAAAAGTTATGACGATCCATCGCATACCTTTCATGCTATTAATACCATAGGTGCAGAATGCAAAAGTTGTCACATGCCCTCCAAAACCTATATGGGCAATGATTTACGACATGACCATAGCTTCAGGGTACCACGCCCTGACTTATCTGTGGAATATGCCGTTCCCAATGCCTGCAACAGTTGCCATAAGGATAAAACTGCCCAATGGGCAGCTAAAGCGGTGGACAAATGGTATGGCGCAAAAAGAAAATACCATTTTGCAGAGGACTTAATACCGGGGAGTAAAATGGATGCAAAAAGTGAAGCGCATTTAATTAAATTACTTTCGGATACTTCGGTTCCAAAAATTATTAAAGCTACAGCGGCTAATTATCTGGGGGATGTACTTACTGAAAATAGTCGCCGGCATTTATTAAATAGTTTAAAAAATGAAGATGCACAGGTACGGTATGAAGCACTGAGGAGCCTGATGAATTTTTTACCCCGGTCATTTCTGAACGACATTGCCCCTTTGCTCAATGATAAAGTAAGAGCCGTAAGAATTGCTGCTGCCGATTTGTTTACTGCTATTCCCCACCAGGAAATCCCAACTGCTTTTTTAGCTGCTTATACAAAAGCCAATGCAGAGTTGTTGAATTATCTATTGTATCAGTCGGATTTTGCACATGGAAATGTTTCCATCGCAGATTATTATATGAAGACAGGCGACCCCACCAATGCAGAAAAATTTTACTTGCGGGTATTAAAAAAAGACAGTCTGGTCAATCTTCCCAGGCT
Organism: uncultured Terrimonas sp.; assembly: GCA_964518685.1. Lineage (GTDB taxonomy): Bacteria > Bacteroidota > Bacteroidia > Chitinophagales > Chitinophagaceae > Agriterribacter. The sequence goes on along the minus strand of CAZFGP010000213.1, from coordinate 4,940 downwards.
CAATCTTTCTATTTTGTATAGTGGGCAGGGGAGAAACAAAGAAGCGTTGCAGGTATTGGAAGCAGCTGCAAAAGTAGATGCTAAAAACCCGCAGATATTTTACAACTTAGGTTTATTACACCATGAAATGAATAATCCATCTGCTGCAGCAGAGCGTTTTCAAAAGGCCTTAGATCTGAAGATGCAGGATCCGAGACTATATTATAATTATGGACTTCTACTGCAACAGATGGGGAATGTTAATAAAGCCATTCAGGTACTTGAAACAGGATTAAAGATATCTCCCAATTCAGCAGTCATCCATTATGCACTCACTTACATTTATCTCCAGGCAAATCAAATGGAAAAGGCCAGGCAATATGCACAGGTCCTGAAAAGACTGGATCCAAATAATCCGGATTATCAGGGCTTGTTTGCCACACTTGGGATAAGATGAGATGGCGATGCCGGTTTTGATGCAGACTCTGATGGAAGCAGCGCCAGCTCATAGCCCGAACTAAGCCTCGGAAGATAACGTATATATACGGGTCAGGAACTTCCGGACAGCGATATAAAAGTAACTCATATACCTATTCCAGCCGATAAGCGGCCACGCTATTTTTCATAAAAGTAGGTACATATACAATCCGGTTAGCCGGATCATAACCTATATCGGCAGCATTGTACTTTTGTTCCCGGGTGTCCAGCAGAAGCTCTTTCCGGCCATCGCTAAATACATACCATAATGTACCCGACCAGCAGGATACCAGAAAGTCTCCATTGCCGATGGGTTCAATGCCGTCTGTTCCTCCTTCCATACCATCAGCAATTTTAGTAAGTGTTCCCGATTTTTCCTGTTTGTATAATACGCCTGCATCTGTCAGATACAAGTCAGATCCCACTATAAGTACACCATTAGGTCCTTTGAGGTTTTCTGCAACTGTCGTAATCTTATCTTTTTCTATACGATGTATTTTTTTTGTACGGGAATCTGAAACGTAAATAGTGCCTTTTTTATCAATAGAGAGATCATTGAGTCCCTGGGCACCGGCGATAGCTGTTTTTTGAATTATTTTTCCTTTTTTGATATCAATAACAACTACCACATCAATGTCTGCAACATATAGCCTTCCGGCATAAATATCCATACCTTTTGGGGCATTTAAACCTGTAACCCATTCTGAGGCAATTATTTTGCCATCCAGACCTACTTTTCCGATAGATCCCTTCCCATCTTTTTCCCAGGCCTGTCCGTCAATATTGGAGGCATATAATACTTTTTGTGCAACATCGTAACGCACAGATTCCGGTACCTTTAAAGCGGCTTCAGTCTCCCATAATTTAACGAGTTTATGTTCCTGTGAAAAGGCAGTGCCCTGAAATATGAAGCAGGCGAGAACAATAAAAAGAATAGGTTTCATGATATAGATGGTTTATTATTTATGCCGTTTCCTATATGGTGAGATGATTTATGTATAATACCAAAAAGAACGTAGTCAAACATACGGAGTTTTTAGCTTTTTTCGAAGAAGGATGCATCTTAAATTTCAAATCTCAAATCAGAGGTCAGATGCTATCCTGGTTTTGTTTTTCGTCAGCTCATCGTTTATGGTTCGCCAGATGCCTAAAGGATTAGCATCTTTTAATTCATCAGGCAGCAGGCTATCGGGCCAATTTTGATAGCATATCGGACGGGCAAAACGTTTGATCCCATCGGCACCAACCGAAGTGAAGCGCGAATCAGTGGTGGCAGGAAAGGGTCCACCGTGTTGCATACTCAGGCAAACCTCCACACCGGTAGGTACACCGTTGATGATAATCCGTCCGCAGGTATTTTTGACTGCTTCCAGCAGTTTGCTGTTTTCTATGATGTCTGTTTCCGTGCCCATCAGGGTACTCGTCAGTTGGCCTTCCATTCCCTCCGCAATGGTTATCATCTCATCCATATCCCTGCACTGTATAATCAATGAAAAGGGTCCAAAGACTTCCCGGTGCAACACCGTATTGTTTAAAAAAGCGGTTCCTTTTGCTGAAGCTATTGTAGGGATGCTCTGATTTTCGAGTGGCTCTTGTTTTGCCACGGCAACTGTATCCACGTGATCCTGTTGTAAAGCATACGACCGGTTAGTATAATACGCTTTTGCGATGCCGGGATGCAACATGGTAGCTGGTGCCACTTGTTCTATCTCAGTTCCTAAAGCTGAGATGAATTGGTTCAGGTATTCGTTTTCAATTCCGATAATCAGTCCCGGATTGGTGCAGAATTGCCCGGCACTTAGGGTAATAGAATGAGCATAGGCTTTTGCCAGTTTTCCAGGAGATTGTCTCAGTTTTTCGGGTAGCAGATACACTGGATTAACGCTACCCATTTCGGCAAAAACCGGGATGGGTACCTTGCGTTGTGCAGCGAGGTCAAACAAGGCTTTTCCACCTGAGTAGGAGCCTGTGAATCCCACTGCCTTTGTTTTGGGGTGTAATACTAAGCTTTCTCCGATAGCAAAGGCAGCACCTTGTACGTGCTGAAATATATCTTCCGGCATTTTGTTTTTTCGGGCAGTCTCAATAATAATATTGGCTACCTTTTCTGAGGTTTCTGCATGAGCAGGATGAGCTTTTACTACCACCGGGCAACCTGCAGCCAGGGCACAGGCTGTATCGCCACCAGCTGTAGAATATGCAAATGGGAAGTTACTGGAGCCAAACACTACAACGGGGCCAAGCGGTACCAGCATTTTACGTAAATCGGGTTTAGATGGGTTGCGACCCGGAATAGCGGTGTCAATTCTTGCTTCCAGCCAGTTTCCCTGTTCAGTAGCTCCGGCATAGCTGTTAAGCTGAAACCTGGTGCGGGCAAGTTCCGCCTTTAGCCGATCTTCCGGCAGGTTGGTTTCTTTCATTGCCGTTGCTACAAGCATTTCACTTTTTGTTTCCAGAGCATCGGCAATAGCATGCATAAAACCTGCCCGCTGTTTCAGTGAGAATTTTTTATAGGCTTCGAAAGCCAGCCACGATTTTACCATCACAGTATTGATTTCTTCCTTCGTGGCATCTGTATAGGTGTTCATAACAATATGTTTAAGGTAATTGGATTCTGCAAATTTCGGTAATCCGCGGGGATAATCGTCAATAGTGAAATTCTGTATCTTCGCCGCCATGGAAAAAAACGATAAAAAACCAATCGTGATGAGTGGTATTCGCCCAACGGGGATATTGCATTTGGGGAGTTATTATGGGGCCCTTAAGAACTATGTTCGAATGCAGGATGACTATGAATGTTATTTTATGGTAGCCGATCTTCATTCCCTGACCACCCATCCCGATACCAAACTACTAAGGTCAAACGTACTGCATGTTATCTCAGAGTACCTGGCCTGTGGACTCAACCCCGAAAAGGTGGCGCTATATTGTCAGAGTGATGTCCTTGAAACCTCCGAACTCTATTTTTATTTTAATACCCTTGCTTATAAGGGAGAGTTGGAAAAGACTACTACCTTTAAGGATAAGGTGCGTTTGCAACCACAAAATATAAATGCTGCTTTACTCACCTATCCTGTATTGCAGGCTGCAGATATTTTATTGCACCGGGCCTTATATGTGCCTGTGGGGAAAGATCAGGAGCAGCATCTGGAAATGACGAGAAATTTTGCGGTACGCTTTAATCACAGATATGGGCAGGTGTTTCCGGAACCCGTGGCTTTTAATTTTGGAGAAGAGCTGGTGAAAGTGCCCGGACTCGACGGCACGGGGAAAATGAGTAAGAGTGAAAACCAAAATGCTACCTTGTATTTATCGGATGATGACGACCTGATCCGAAAGAAGATTATGAAGGCTAAGACAGATGAAGGACCTAAAGCGCCCAATACCCCCAAACCGGATTATATTGAAAACATTTTTCAATTGGTAAGACTAATTGGTTCTCCCGGTGTTTTGGAAAAATATGAAGCTGATTATGACAACTGTACGATACGGTATGGCGATTTAAAAAAACAGCTGGCTGAAGATATGATCCGGTTTATTTCGCCTATCCGGGAGAAAGCGAAAGCCATTCGCAACGATGAAAACTTTATGAAGGAAGTGATGGAAAAAGGGGCCACAAAGGCCCGGGAGAGTGCAAAAAAAACCATGAAACGGGTTCGGGAGGCGATTGGGCTGAAATATTTTTGAGAAAAACCCAGCAGGAAAAAAGAAAGCAAGCAAAATTATCTACCTTGAACATTCGCTAAATGAAGCAATACCTTTTTTATCTATTGAATTACCAATCATAATGGCAAAAACTAAAAAGCCCAAACATGTTGCGGTAGCGGGAAATATAGGGTCGGGGAAAACAACACTCACGGAAATGCTGAGTAAGCATTACCGCTGGATTCCTCAATTTGAAGATGTGGACCATAATCCCTATCTCTACGACTTTTATGAAGATATGCCCCGCTGGAGTTTTAATTTACAGATTTATTTTTTACATAACCGGTTAAGAAATCTCCTTGACATCCAAAAAGGTAATGAAACGGTTATCCAGGACCGAACTATATATGAAGATGCACACATCTTTGCGCCCAATTTACACGAGATGGGATTAATGAGTAAACGGGATTTTGATAATTATTTCAGTTTTTTCGAAACCCTGAAAACAATGTTTAAGCCCCCGGATTTATTGATTTACCTGAAGGCCTCCGTACCAACCATAGTAGGACAGATTCAGAAAAGAGGCCGGGAATATGAGGAGAATATTCGACTGGATTACCTTAAACGCCTGAATGAATTCTATAATAAATGGATAACAGGATATAAGGATGGAGAACTGCTGATAGTGGATATAGATGAAAACAAGTTTCCTGAAAATGAAGAACATTTAGGTCAGATCATTCAAAAAATAGACGGGCAATTGTACGGATTGTTTTAATAAAGGAAGGGCATGAAAAATAGATTTCGTTAAAGAAAGATCGTTTTTTTAGTATCACAAC
>CAZFGP010000212.1:0-6141 GCA_964518685.1 uncultured Terrimonas sp. | reverse complement strand
TTCTGCTACCCACCATATTTTAGAAGAAGGCTGGCTTTGGGTTCTTCGGTTTAATGACGGTAGAACCAGCATGGGATTTGTTCTTCATGATGCACAGTCTTATAAAGACATGACGACCACTGAAATCTGGGAAGGACTATTAAGCAAATATCCAACTATCCGAAAAATTTTTAGTTATACAAAATTAGCCGGTCAGCCGGGAAAGATTATCCGTTCCCCAAGACTACAAAGAAAGCTGACTCATTGCTCAGGACCCGGATGGGTTGCGCTCCCTCATACAACCGGCTTTGTTGATCCATTGTTTAGCACTGGTATTTCCTTTTCTTTGGTGGGGATAGAACGAATAATAGACAGCATTAGCAAGCATTGGGAAAACCAACCGCTATTGTATCAGGATTTGAAAGTATACGAGACAGCGGTTTTTGGGGAATTGCAGTTACTGGATATCCTTATTAGCGGATGCTACCAAACCCTTGATAACTTTGAAATTTTCAGCATCTGGTCTATGTTATACTTTGCCATTACTTCCAACTATGAATCTTCTCGAATGAAAGGAGATACAACAGGGAGTTTTTTGCATGCTGATCAGTTATCTGTAAAATCTATTGCCAAAATCTCTTATGAGGGGCTATTAAAACTCAGGAATCAATTAAATAAAAATAAAAATGATAATAAGAGCATTCAGGATTTTATTGCTCTGATTAAAGAACAGATCAGTCCTATCAACAAAGCGGGGCTGCTGGATTTGGAAGTCCGGAATATGTATCAACGCACAGCGGTTGAGATATAAATTCTGATATCACCTTTTGGATTTTTCAAATCGCCCCTGCCTGATGGTGTTTTTGAATTTTTCGGTGGTTACCTTTCTGGTGTTATATGTGTCCATATACTCTTTATAAGCTTTGTCCTTAGGAGAAGAAAAATTTTCACCGTAAGGATAGGAAGGCATATTATGAAAAGGTAATGGTTCAACGGTTTGTCCATGAACGGTATTCAAATCCCCGTCTTTCACCCATCCTTCACTGTAAATTAAAAAATCACGCTTCCAGCCCCGATCTATTGCCGGCAGGCTTTTTGCATCAAATTCAAGACTTACCTCATCTCCGGAATTGGCGATTATGTATTGATCATCCGCCTTTTCTAACAAAGAAATCACATCACCATAACGGGTATAATAACCGGTGAGGTCCCTCCACTTTTGTCCGGTAGTTACGGTATTATAATCCAACCAGAAAGGACCAAAAGGTCCCTCTTTTCTAAAAGTAGCCGAATAACCATGGTAGTTCAATTCTGCCTTCACCATTTTTATTTCATAGCTGTTAACAGGCGAATTAATTGTTCCGCTGGAAAAGAATATATGATCCCAATAAATTTGCATATTGGTTACTATCCTGATTCGTCTGTCGTGTGGTATTAAGAATTTATTTGAAATATCTGCAATCACCACTTTATCCCTACCCATTGGATAACCTATATCTTTAATTACTGTTTGCCATTTCCCTTCCTTATTCATCACTTGTAATGCAGGTGGAGAAATTTTATATTTTTCTGATTGGGTAAAGGAAGCATTAATACTGGCATCGGTTGGCATAACCCATCCCCGCAGAAAAAGATGCAGTTTCTTATCATTATTCGCTTTGTTTCCCAAATCCAGGATCAGATCGTGTTCCTTTGCCAGTCCCTGATATTTTCCCAATGAAAAATTGGACACGTAGTTGAAGTCGTAAGCCTGCAGCTCCGGCATGAGGTTATTTCCTCTGTCGTCTATTGCCGATACAGGAAGAAAAGTCTTCGTTACCTGATAAATCTTTTTATCCGGATAAGGCGGTGGTAAAAAACGTTCATCAACGTATACATTCACCGAATCAGGATGATCAATGGCAATCAGTTTGATCTTATCCATGAATACGGTTTCCCATAGCTCCTCTGTTATTTTTAGAGGATAAACTCCATTTTTCGCTTTCAATTTGTCTCCGGGAATCAAAAGGTATTCCTTTGAAGGACCTGAATGAGCAAAAATTGTATCTCTGTTTTTTACGACCAGAGGCATCCCCAAAGCACTTCTCCATAGCATATCCTTCAAAAATTCATATTTCTCTCCATCCCATGTAAACAAGAATGGACAAGAACCTTTTAGTAGCTCCTGCTCCACGATTTTGGCTTCCTGGGTTGGTTCTGGTATCGTTTCAGACACCCCATTCGGCCAAATTATTCGCAGCACATCCACCTTGCGTCTTTGACCAATACCAAATTTAACCAGGGGGCTTTTAACGGTTTTAAGCTGATAAAGATTGCCTGCTTTTATCTCTATTTGAGCGCCAATTCCCAGACGATTATTTCTACTGTTTCCGTAAGAAAGTCCAATTAATTGTACATGGACAAAATGATTTAGATTTCCTCCATCATTCCTCAATAAACGAATTCCTGTAGGCCCAGCCAAAAAAATGTCATCATCTCCGTCATAGTTAAAGTCTGCTATTTGAAGATGATAGACCTGCAGCGGATCCTGAGGCAACAAATAACTCACATCGCTAAATTCCTGCTTTCCATTATTATGAAATAATTTTACTCCGGGTTTTGAGAGGTTATGATTTATTCCTGCTACCAGAATATCGCGAAAACCATCATTGTCAAAATCCAAAAAGGCAATGTCTTTTACATTAATATCAGACAAAAAACCCGATAGATGACCGGAGGTTTTATTATCTATGATAAAATTTTGTCCCTCATTATTCTTATAGAGTAAACATTTATTTTTTCCATTACCAGAAACGAGAATATCTAATTTACCATCATTATTATAATCACCGAGTACCATTGAGGTGATACCTTCTCCCTCATTTAATGATCCCGCAGCATGAATAATATTAGTAAACTCTGAATACCTTTTATTATCGTATACATCTAATTTTCCATTTTCATTTAAGGTAACAATATCCAGGTCTCCATCCGAATCCCAATCGCCAAAATCCATTTCAATGGCACCTGATTTTGAGGCCAAACCCATAGTTACACTGTTTTCCATAAAGGTTTCATTCCCGTTATTACGAAAAAATTTATTCCCATTATTTCCCGCAACATAGAAATCTATGTCTCCGTCCTGGTCAAAGTCTGCCATTAAAATTTTACGCACCTCACCCCTATAACTCAGACCTGTCAGGTCGGTAATGGAACTAAAAGTTTCATCTCCATTATTCCTGTATACCAATATTCCAGTGGTTGTTCCAATAAAAAGATCCGTGTAGCCGTCATTATTATAATCTCCAAAAGTGGAGCACAAGTCTGAAGATTTATGATCCAATCCGCCCAGTACTTTTAACTTTACAAAGGTGCCTGAATTATTAATCATTAAATCGCTTGCCTGGGCGCTGTTCTCCATCTGATAGCTTGAATAAACATACATATTCCCCTCCACATCGTAATCTGAAACAGCTATTGAAGCATATTTTGCATTGCTCATATCTGCAACCGATAACCCTGTACTTTGCGAAGCATCATTAAACTTTATCTGGTTCATTATGTCCTGATTTGCAGAGTCAGACTCTTCTTCGTTTTCTAACCACAGGTTGCGGATATTGGTATTGAATTCAAAATAGCCTGCATATAGCTTAGGAATGGACACCGCATTTACATCTGATACATACTTCTGAGCTAAGCTTATTTTATCCTGAAATTGCTTTAGAAAGGGTATTGCTTTAACGGACTGATGGGTTTGAAGAACAGCTACCGCCTGCAGAAAGGAGGTTTGATAGGGTTCTAAGAATTCCGGGGCAATTGACTTTACACTTTGCAGATAATAAAGCGCTGAATCAGTCTTTTGTTCACCCGCAAGGAGTTCTGCTAATTGAAGTCGAATGAATATATTGGAAGGTGATATATTTAATATTTTAAGAAAATAATTCTTCTTATCTGATCCGGAAGTATCAAGTTCTGAAAGTTTATACAAAGCCTTAACCGATTTAGGATCAGTCTGAACTATTTTCTGTAATTCCTCTCTGGCACTCGTTTTGTTGCCGCTTAGATGGTAAGCTTCCGCTAAGATTAATCCCATATCTTCATTATCAGGTTTTATTTCCAATCCTGATTTAGCCGTATTTACAGCCGATCCATAATTCTTTTGAAGAAGATAAAGTTTGCTCAGAAGCAGAAAACCCGACTGGTCTTCCGGGAAGGCGCTAATTGCTTTTTGCAGGGCAGCTTCTGCCTCATTGAGTTGGTTTTTAGAAAGATAAGTAAGTGCGAGCTGCTTATAATCGCCCTTAGTCGAATCCTGATCTTTCGTTTCATTTACCTTGCATCCACCAGCCAGGATTGAGAATATTAAACTAAGAAGAATGACCCGGTTTATCTTTAAACGGGGATTATAAATTTTTAAAATTCGCATACTTAAGGATTAGAAGTATTACAGGATAGTACCTTTCACGGATGTGATGGCAACTTCGCAAAACCAAATGAGATAACACATTCGTTAGCAAATTAATAATTCCTGACGGAAAAAAATATTATATTCACCGTATAAATATTTATCATTAAAAGAAATATTATGGCATGTTATATTACTTTAAATCGTCCCGAATTGCCCGGAATTGTTGGATTACTAAACCATCGTCCTGATACGGGAAAAGCATTATGTGAACTCGCCGAAGTATTATTAAGGAGTGAGAAGGGTTTGACTCCCGGGGAGAGAGAATGGATCGCGTCCTACGTTTCGTATCTTAATCAGTGTCATTTTTGTCACACATCTCACGGAGCAGCCGCTTCCGCTCATGCCCATAAAAATGTGGAAATGATTGATGAGATTGAAAAGGGACCAGAATCATCCGTTATTTCAGAAAAATTAAGAGCCTTGCTGATTATTTCAGGACAGGTACAAAAATTAGGGAAATATGTAACAGAAGAAGCCATAGCCAATGCCAGAAAAAGTGGCGCTTCTGACGACGACATTCACGATACGGTTTTAATTGCCGCCGCCTTTTGCATGTTTAACCGCTACGTTGACGGACTGCATACCTGGGCGCCAGCTGATCGGCAAGACTACGTTGAAGAAGGAAAAGGAATGGCTTTTGAAGGATATTTACGTCATTTTTAAACTGAACAAAGGGGGCAATAGAGATGCGTCCAATGTTTCATTTTTTTGAAAGGTGAATAGAGGTGCACGTATGTATCTATTTTGTTGGCTATAAGGTCTATAAAGAACAGGAAAGAATTATAAAAACAAGACGAAATCGCTTTTTTATTAGATGAAAATTTTTGGAACAAAATCCGATCCCAATTTGGGTGACGCATTGTCAAAGGGCTAAGACAAGATTATCAGGATAGCCATAAGCAAAAGTTGATGACTTTAAGTCACGGGGAGTTTTTGCGAAGGTTTGAACAACACATTTTACCCAAAGGTTTTGTAAAGATCCGCCACAGTGGTTTTCTGAGCCATCAGCACAAAGGCGAACGGCTAAAATCATCTGCACAGCCAGCACCAAAAGTGAACCTGCCGGTAGCCACGTTGGCGGTGATGACCTACGGCGTGGATATCACACAGTGCAGTGTTGCAAAATCGGAAGGCTGGAGCTGATGGCCACTTATGTAAACCTATCTAAAGAAGGTATGCATCTGGTAAGTGCAGCGGAACTCCACAGCAGAGGCTCTCCCCGAAAAATACAAAAGCAGTACTATTACGAAAAGTCCTAACAGCGTCGCTGAACAACTGTCAGGCTGAGCTTGTCGAAGCAAGCAAAAAGCCCGGAGTCTTCTAACTCCGGGCTTTTTATAGTAAAGGCTTTTTTCTATTCGTCATAATGTTGGGCGTTCGCCTTAGTCAATCAAATGAAGCGTGTCTATTCTGTCAAAATGCTTTTTGTTCAACGTCGCTAAAGGCAGATTATTAGCTACGGCTGTAGATGCAATAAACAAGTCTGCCAAGTCTATTTGTTTCCGCTTCTTTTTCAATCCATTGTATATAGAGACTGCTGTGTCAACTGAAATTTCGTCAAAAGGCAAAATAGTAATTGCCTGAAAAATGCTGTCTTAGCCCCCTAAATGGCTGGACTAAAATTAGAATTCCGTCAGCCCGGAATCCCGCACATGCGGGACTGAAAGATGCACCACTGCTCATTGTTAGCACTTCAGCCAGGCTTGCATAAATGC
>CAZFGP010000211.1:0-6145 GCA_964518685.1 uncultured Terrimonas sp. | reverse complement strand
GAAGGCGGCGTAAGTACACCGCGTACAGAAGGTACTCCACAAGGAAGCCCGCTAATTCCTTTACTATCCAATATCGTCTTGGATGAGTTAGACCGGGAATTGCAGGCAAGAGGTCACCGCTTTGTGAGGTATGCCGATGATTGCAGCATCTATGTTAAGAGTGAGAAATCCGCCCAAAGGGTAATGGAAAGTATCACGGAATATATAGAGCGAAAATTAAAATTAAAGGTCAACCGCACGAAGAGTAAAGTAAGCCGTCCACAGGAAAGTACGCTTTTAGGCTTCTCCTTTTATCGAGACAAGGAAGGATGGCAGATCCGTATTGCGCCCAAAACCTTCGATAGGATTAAAAAGAAGGTTAAGGAGAAAACGAAGCGTAACGACCCGGCTTCTGCTCAAGAGAAGATAAAGAAGCTGGAAGCGGTTATCCGGGGATGGGTCAACTACTTTGCGATAGCAAAAGCCAAAAGCAGGATGCAGGAATTGGACGAACTTGTCAGGACGAGAATACGAATAGGGATATGGAAGCAGTGGAAAAAGCCGAAGACCAAACGGATACAATTAATCCGATTGGGGATGCCAAAGCAGAAGGCTTACGAATGGAGCAATAGCCGTAAAGGTTACTGCCGAGTAGCCCACAGCCCAATATTGTGCAGAGCGTTAAACAACGCTTACTTTAAGCGACTTCGATATGTTGGGTTCTCCGACTATTACTATTGGAAAACAGAACACCAGTTAAAACTTTTCTAACAAACCGCCGTGTACCGAACGGTACGCACGGTGGTGTGAGAGGACAGGTAGCGATTATTTCGCTACCTTCCTACTCGATAGAAACGCATTAGAAAACTATATGTTGGGGATAATCTTATACACGTGGCTTGAGGCAGTTCATTGTTTGATCTTATCTTTTAAAATAATTACATCTAACCATCTTTTCTCTATTCTTACTTCAAGATCCGAGTCTTTTAGAAAACGATTTACCTGTGCAACGCTTTCAAACTTTTTGGGTAATCTGATGTTCACCTTTTCTCTGTATCCGGTTTCATCAATAAATTGAAAAGGAGACCAGGCGTACTTTCCGTAGTTCAATACAGTTTCAATGGGATATTTTAAGAACACATTTTTTAAGTACAACGTATCATTTTCATAATAAGTATCCTGTCTTTCTTCAGGGTTGGTGGAAGTAAATCTTCTCTTAGACCCTTTTTGTCTGAGAATTAGGCAACGGACTTTTCTTTTCTTCGAATAACTGGTCAAGTTGAAAAAACGATCCAGTTCGTTTCCCATTTCCAAACACGCTTTGGCGGTAGATGTGTCACGCCACCAGCCATCGTAACAATAAATATTATTTTTGGCTTCCGTTTTAGCAAAGCGGTCTATAACGCTTTTATCAATGACAATCCTATTATAGTTAAAACCCTTCCCCCATTGATTGTAAGCTATGATATATAAGGACTGAAAATGAACATTCGTGGCTACCGCCCTTAAAAAACCGTTATCGGGATGCAAATACATGCCATCGGAAGTAGGTAAACCGGGTTGGTAGGATGAAATAATATTGTATTTAAGCATCTTGTTCATATCCATATGCTTCACAAGTGGTTCGTAAGAAGTGTATTCAATATTATCTTTTTTTACTGGAAGGTTGAAGTCTATACCAGATACAAGTGAGGCAATATTTTTTCGATTAATGGATGTATGATCTGTAATGCCTTTTATTTTGCCCTGCTTGTCAATCCATATTTCATGAGGTGCTGAGGTGTGTGGAAAGATGAGGTGTAATAAAGTGTCTTCCACTACTGAATATAGCTCGATATGCTTTATACTATTTATAGTCTTAAATGCATGAAGTACTTTTTCTTTTTTTTCAAACGTCACTATGAGAATATTCAGATCATCCTTAAATTCTTTTTGGATTGAATCGAGCTTCGGAAAGCTCTCGATACAGGATGCGCATGAGGAAAACCAAAAGTCTATCAGCAGCGCCTTATTGCCTATGAAGTCTTTCAAGCGCGCACTGTCAGCCGGGTAATTGAGAATGCGTGTCAATTCAAGATTAATAATAGGATCGCCGACTTGCAAACCCTGCGCTTGAGTTGCTGAACACGAGAAGGAACATACGATTATTATAGATACGCTTTTGCGTACCTGAAATAGGAAGTGCATCATCGCTAATGTATTTAACCAGTTAGGGTGGTTTAATATCCTTGATTTTGAGTTAAAGATGGGTTGCGAAGCGTTTCTCTTAAAGGGATAGGATATAGTGTGTCTGTTGGTTGCCACCCCGGTTTAATGGGGCCGAGGATCTCTGTGGATTTTTGTGTTCTCTTTAAATCAAACCAGCGATGTCCCCATTCGGCAAAAAGTTCGATACGTCTTTCTTGAAAAATGGCCGAGTTCAGTTCTTCGATGGTAGTAGCCGCAGTATTGGGTAAGCCGACCCGTGCTCGTATAATGTTTAGATCCCCCTTTGACTCCTCAACCTTTCCCTGATGCGCAAAAGATTCTGCCCTAATAAGATACTGCTCCGCCAGACGGAAGACCATATAATACTCTGTTAATGGCTTTCCATATTCTCCAATCTTATATTTGAATGGATAATAGTAAGCATGCCCTTGTACTGCTTTAGAGTTAACCCAGTGATTTTTTCTCAAATCGCCTGGTTCAAATGAGTTTATTAAAAAGTCCGTCAAAGCGTATGCAGGAACTATTGAGGGATCGTTCGATGGGATAAAGCTATATCCTTCAGTTGTATTGAATCCTTCTACTATGGGCATAATTTGCCAAATGGCTTCATTGCTTGAGGCAATAAATACGTTGTTGAGATCCTGCTCAAGAGAATAATTGCTATTGTCAATGATGGATGATGATTCCTGCTCTGCCGATGACCACTGCCCCAGTGCGAGGTATATTCGAGCTAATAGAGCTGTTGCTGCCCATTTGTTGGCGCGAATTCGTTCATTTGTAGCGTAGGACGGGCTTAAAAGCTCTTGTGCCCTTTTCAAGTCGGTAATAATTTGTTCATGCACCGACGTAGATGCGGTTCTTGCTGTTCCTTGATTTTCAAGATAATCTGTTTTTAATATTAGCGGTATATCTCCGAAGAGGCTTACGAGAAAATAGTAAATGAAAGCCCGGTTAAAATACGACTCACCAAGCAGTTGATTCTTAACCGATACTGGAAGATATGTATTATTGTCTAATCCCTCTATGCAAGCATTTGCATGATAGATGATATTAAATCCTTCCTGCCAGAAGTTAGTGCTTACTACACTGTTTCCGGCAGAAATTGCATTGCTTGCAAATTCAGACTGGGTCACACTTGAGATATTGGTATTGTAAAGCTCATCAGAAGATAATCCCGTGTATATGGTTACAGCACCTGACGCTAAGAACGGGGTTATGGACATCATATTGGAATATATCCCTAATACGGCTGATGTCGCTGTCGCCTCGTCTTTAAAAACAATAGCGGAACTTAGCTTGTCAACAGGTGGTGTAGGCTCAATAAATTTCTTGCATGACATATTTATTTGCAGAAGGAGTAGAAGTGATGTTAAGTATTTGATGTATTTCATTTTAATCTGATTTAAAAATTTAAATTAACACCTGCCATTATTGTTCTCAAAGTTGGCAACGCATAATAGTTCTGTGTTTCTGGATCGGTTCCTTTATAACCGGATATAGTAAGAAGATTTTGGACTGATAAGAAGATTTTTGAATGGTAGACTTTGATAGATCTGAATATGCTCGCAGGTAGCTGCCAAGATATGGATGCAGTTTTTAGCCTCATAAAGGATGCATCACTGTACACACCATTTGAGTACCTGAGTAGTTCTTTGGCAGCATAGGCATCACTATAAGTAATCGTAGTGAATTTCTGGATATCTGTGATGTCACCAGGTTGTTGCCAGCGGCTAACCACATATTTGGGTTGGTTGGCAATGAATCCTGGAATACGGTAATTACCATATATTGAATACAGATAATTTAAGCCCGTTTGCTTTTTAAAGTCGATAAAAAGATCAAATTCAACATTCTTTAACGTAAATGTATTTCTGATGCCCCCAAAATAAATTGGGTCAGTATTTCCTCTTACCACGAGATCCTTAGAGATTGAAATGGTATTATCTCCGTCAATGTCCTCAAATTCAAAAACTCCGGTTGCAGAATTGGTGCCTAGAGAATTAAGCTTATAAATTACATTTAGCGACTTGCCTTCCACATAAGTAGCCACATATCCAGACGAGCTTAAACCATCAAAACGAATTAGTTTATTGGCGGGAAAACTGAAGTTGGCAGAAACTGACCAGTTGAAATTTTGAGACTTAATTGGAATAGTGGAAAGTTGAAACTCAAACCCATCATTCTGTATAAGTGCAGGGAAATTGCTTATTATGCTACTAAATCCTGTTTGGGAGGCAAGTGTATAATCAACCAATTGATTTCCACTTCTATTGTTAAAATAAACAGAGGAAAAGTAGATTCGATCTTTAAATAGACCAATCTCCAGTGCTGTTTCAAACTTCCGATTGGTTTCCCAACCGTATAGAGGATTGTATAGCGCCGATGGATAAATGACTGATGTTCCTTGATAATTGTAATAGTCAACGGTCCAGGCATCTAAATATCGGTAGTCGCCGATCTGATCGTTCCCGGTAAGTCCATAGCTTGCACGTATTTTGCCATAGCTGATGAACGGCACTATTTTCTGTATAAATTTTTCTGTTTGGAACAGCCATCCTGCACCAATAGCTCCAAAGTTCGAAAAGCGATTATCAGGCCCAAATCGGCTTGATCCGTCACGCCTTCCGGTGAGATTTAATACGTATTTCTGGTTCCATATATAGTTTATCCTGCCGAATATTGCCGCATATTTATAATCAGAGAATATATTTTTTGTATAGGTTGAAGAAGCGGCACTGAGCGAGTTCAATAAGTTGTCGCTTCTATATCCTTCCGCATCAACGGATATCCCATTTTGTTTATCCTGCAAAAGTGTCGAACCAATAAGAACATTTAGTCTGCTTTTTCTTAGTGAAGTATTATATTCAATCTGCGGTTCTATGACCCAGCTTTTGTAAACGTTGTCCGATACGCTCAAGCTACCGATGGGATTAATATCGGGTCTTTGTGCGGATGCCGGAATAATCGAGTTTTCGGATATCCGCATCAAATTGTAGCCAAAACTGCTGCGAATGGCCAAACCTTTTGCGATTGAATATTCTATCAGTAGGTTGCTGAGCAAATTGTCCGTTATGGCGCTATATTTATACTGGAGGTATGCTGCCGGGTTGTCAAAATAATATCCACCTTCCTCCCAGTTTAATCTTCCTTCTTCTGTGTGGAGAGGTGGTGCGTTGGGCGGTAAAGAAAGGAATGAGGAAATTGAAGTATTAAAAAGATTGTTTTTGGAGTTTGTATAGCTCGAAGTCAACCTTGCTGAAAACTTTTTATTTTCAGTATGGAAATTGACGTTGTTTGTAAAAGAAATTCTGTCTGATCCCATATCCCCGGGGAACACGGTTCCCTCTCTATTGTACCCGGAACTTAAGAGAAATTGAAGGTTTTCGTTTCCTCCGGAAAGTCCGGCTTGCCCATTGAAAATATGAGCGGTATTTCCAAGCATCAGTTTACTAAAGTTATTTTCTCGTGAGGTGTCCCATATTAGTATATCCGGTGCGTATCCCGGGTCGAAGCGATTGGCGGATGGAACAAAGCCATCATTATTAATTGCTTCTTTTCGCATTTCTATGTATTCAGAAGTATTTTGCATATCAGGTAATTTTGATGTTTGGCTCCATCCCGTATAGAAATTAGCAAATACTCTACTTTTACCGGCCACGCCCTTTTTAGTTGTTATCAATATAACGCCATTCGCACCCCTGCTACCGTAGATAGCAGTGGCATCTGCATCTTTTAGCACTTCTATGCTTTCGATATCGAGAGGGTTGATACTGGCTATAGGACTTAGTCCTGCGGTGCTACTCGTTGTGAGAATAGAAAATTGACTATTGATGGGTTGATTATTTGCTGCAAGTGGTACGCCGTCTACAATGAATAAAGGGTCAGAACCCTGACGTAGGGAGCTTTGCCCGCGGATTTGTATCCTAATGCTGCTACCGGGTATCCCACTTGACTGCGT
>CAZFGP010000210.1:0-6193 GCA_964518685.1 uncultured Terrimonas sp. | reverse complement strand
AGGATTGCACGATTGACACCGATCTGGAAATTTTGATACCAGATGCCTATGTGGAAAGTATCAATGAGAGGCTTTCCTTGTATACGCGCTTAAACAACTGCGACAATGAAGAAAGCCTGCAACAATTCCACACGGAAATGGCCGATCGCTTCGGGCCCATTCCTGCAGAGGTGGAAGACCTCTTTACCACTGTGCGCTGCAGATGGCTGGCAGTGAATCTGGGGTTTGAAAAAATGGTACTGAAAAATACAACCCTGAGATGCTACTTTATTAATAATCCCGATTCTCCATATTTCGAATCCGAAACCTTCAACCGGATGCTGCAATATGTACAAACCCTTACCCATAAAGCAAGACTAAAGCAAACCGGAAGAAATTTTCTTCTTATTCATGAGGATATGGACAATATGGAAGATTTGTATCGCTTCCTCTTTAAAATGCATGAGTTTATAGAAAAGCCTGTCAATACAGCTTATGCATTCAGGAAATAAATTAGGCAATCCCTTTCCCAACCCACCAGCGATGAAAAATTCTTAGTTATTCTCTCCTATTCTCCCCGTTATCGCATGGGTTCCGGCACTTTAAATTATTGATCTATTGAAAATCATTTTTTATTTAATTCCCGCTGTAAAAACTCATTAATTCTCGTATACAAATTCATCCTGAGGATATTTGGTGTACCGCTGCTCAGGTTATGGGTTCTATCCGTATAGAAATGCTGTTCAAAATTACTTTTTCCGTTGTCTGTAAGTTGCCGGCTCAACTCCAGACTGTTATGCAAATGCACGTTATCATCAGCCGTTCCATGAACCAGAAAAAGTCCGCCAAGATAATTACCGGCAAAGGTAACCGGCGATGCATTTTTGTATCCCTCCGTGTTTTCTCCCGGCATTGACAATAGGCGTTCAGCGTACACATTTTCATACAAACGCCAGTTGGTAACCGGTGCAATAGCTACGGCTCCTTTAAAATGGCCGGCATATTTCGTCTGTGCCAAAGCGGCCAGATACCCTCCATAACTCCAACCCATAAGTGCGGTTCTGGTAGAATCAATACGATAGTTTCTGGCCAGATAAGTCTTGGTGGTAAGCAAATCCGCCATTTCTATATCACCCGGTTTATTGTAATTACTTTTTCTAAAAGACTCCCCCATCCCCGGCGTACCCCTTGGATCAATACATGCCACTGCAAAGCCCTGATTAGCGAGCCACCTCATAGTCAACGAAAACTTATCACCCCACCGATCTAATACCTCCTGATGTGTTGACCCTCCATAAACATATAATATTAGCGGCAGTTTTTCCCTGGTATTATTGTAAGGCCGGATCAACCACCCATTCACCGAAGTGGAATCGTTTACCCGGACAGTAAAAATAGTTGCATCAGGAATCTTAAAATCCTTTAAGCGATCATTCAACTCCTTGTTCTCAATCAACTTTTGCTGATCCTTTCCCGAAGTGGCGGAAACAATCTGATAAACAGGCGGTCTGTTTAATGAGGAGTATTCATCAAAAAAGAAACGCTTATCACTACTGATCCCAACTTCATGATAACCCACTCCGGAAGTCAGTTTTACTCTCCCTCTGCCATCATAATTAATTTTATACAATTGCTTTTGGCGGGAGCCCGATTCATTAGCTGTATAATAAATTTCATTACGTTCATCATCTGTCATTTTCAACTCCAGCACTTCCCAGTTACCCCGTGTTACAGCCGTATCGGCTCCGGTTTCTGCGCTGATTTTAAACAAATGATTAAAGCCTTCCTTCTCACTCATCCACAAAAAAGAATTTCCCTGATCAAAAAAATGAATATTGTCGGGAAATACACGGATATAACTGTCAGGTCTTTCTTCTGAATAAAGCACCCTGGTATTTCCGGTTACGATATCTCCTTTAAGCAGCTCTAACTTTTTTTGGCTTCTCGACAATCTTTGTACCCAAACGCTCTTGTTATCAGGACCCCAGCGAATACCCGTGATATACTGGTCGGGATTTAATCCCACATCTATCGGAATAAATAACCGGTTTGCAATATCATACACAAACACCTTTACCTCCGGCACCATGTCCCCTGCCAGTGGATAGCGTTGGTTCTTAATTTCGGGATAGGATCTCCCATAAAATGTTAAGGGATAATTTTTAACGGTGTTTTCATTGAACCGAAGCATGGCAATGTAATTCCCATCCGGGCTCCACTCATAGCCCTTCGTCATACCAAAACCATTTTCATACAATGCATCTGCCATGCCATAAATATACTGATCCATTGAACCGTCCACCGTAACGGGACTGGTGCTGTTTTTCCCTATATCCATGATATACAGATTACCGTCCAATACATAAGCCAGTTTTTTACTGTCGGGTGAAAAGCAGGGATTAATCTGTTTACCATTGGCAGAAACCACTCTTAATATTTTGCTTTCTGTATCCCAAACATAATTAAAGGACTTCTCAGAAATTGAAAAGAACGGTTCTATTTGAGTGCGAATTAGAATTTTGCTGTCGTCCGGAGAAAAACTGAAATCCTGAAAATAAGTGAAAGTTATGGGGAGGGAATCGCTTTCCCGTTTTATCTGATTGGTAAACAGAGTGTCCACAATACGCGCAGTATTGAAATCCAGTGAGAGGATAACCTGGGGCCCCATAGCGGTATCCGTCTGTATCCAGGCAAAGTGCGGTGATTGATTTTTCAGATGAACCACATACTTGCGCTCATCAAAATGACCGTTCCAAATCTGTTTCAAATCAAGATCCATTTTTTTCTGCTGCCCTACAACAGATAAAACCCCACAAATACCCCAAAAAGAATACAATAACTTTTTCATTCGTGTCTTATATTTTAGCCAACGACATCATAGATTTTCTCCTGCCGAAATCTATTTTGTCCATCCCCGAAATGTGCTTTTCTTGATTCTTTTTTTGAACCCGGCAGCACAACTACTATAAAGCTCCGGTTGCATCGCACCCTTCAGGGTTCTGTTCTCTGGTGAACTTAGAGACAAATATACAGCCAAAAACAATGTGTCTTTCCGAAATAAAAGAAGTTGAAAAGGGCCTATTCAACAGGATTGAATCTATTCATCTAAATTGCAGAGAATTCTAAAGATCGCATTTCTTCCTGCTTCCTTTATTAAAAACGGTTGCAGGACCCTAACCTAATGGAATTGCGGCCATGCCGAAATAAGGTTTACTCAGTTTAACAATATTAATTCATATGCCCGAATATCTTTTAAAAAATATCAACATCGTTTCTGATGAAACCATTTCAACTGCCGACATATTAATAAAGAAGGGAAGAATTGAAAAAATTGGAGAGCACCTGCAAACTTCATTCCCGGTTAAAGAAATAAATGGAGAAGGGAAATACCTGCTTCCCGGTGTTATTGATGACCAGGTACATTTCAGAGAGCCTGGTTTAACCCACAAAGCGAATATCTATTCTGAGTCGAAGGCTGCCGTAGCCGGTGGCGTAACTTCATTTATGGAAATGCCCAATACCATCCCCAATGCCTTAACATTAAAACTGTTGGAGGAAAAGTATGCTATTGCTGCACAAAAGTCTCTGGCTAACTATTCCTTTTTTATGGGCACGTCTAACCATAATGCGGATGACGCTTTACAAGTTAACCAACACAAAAACGACATCTGTGGCATAAAGATTTTCATGGGCTCAAGCACGGGTAATATGCTGGTAGATAATTACCACACACTTGATAAGTTATTTAAAGAGAGTGAGATATTGATTGCCACCCATTGCGAAGACGAAAACATCATTAAGCATAATTATGAAAAAATAAAAAAGGATAAAACGATATTAAGCGCTGAAGATCATCCTATTATTCGAAATGAAGATGCTTGTTATGCCTCTTCACATACGGCTGTACAATTTGCGCAAAAACACAATAGCCGTTTGCATATCCTGCATATTTCCACAGCAGAAGAACTGCAGTTATTCAGCAATTCTATTCCTTTAAAAGATAAAAGAATTACCTGTGAAGTATGTGTACATCATCTGCATTTTTCAGCAGACGACTATGCCCGATTGGGCTACCTGATTAAATGTAACCCGGCAATTAAGGCACCGCCTAACAGAGAAGCGCTATGGGAAGCCCTGAATGACAATAGAATTGATGTTATCGCAACAGATCATGCGCCACACACCTTACAGGAAAAAGGTTATTTCAGAAACGAAAAGGGAGAGCTTATGCTAAAGGGAGCTACCTCTTATGAAAATGCGCATGCCGGCTTGCCCCTTGTGCAACATCCATTGCAATTAATGTTGTATTACTACAAGCAGGGAAAGATCAGCCTGGAAAACATAGTGAGAAAGATGAGTCATGCGGTAGCTGATTGTTTTCAGCTACCGGAAAGGGGATATATCAGAGAGGGCTATTGGGCTGACCTTGTGATAGCCGACCTCAACAAACCTTCTACTGTAAAGCCTGAAAACATTTTATATCATTGTGCATGGAGTCCTCTCGAAGGGTTCGTCTTTCCCTCATCGCTTACCCATACCTTTGTGAATGGCAATCTGGTGTATCAGAATTATGGATTTCCTGCTTGGGATGAATCTCATAAAGGTCAGCGACTGCGTTTCAAAAGATAACCCGGGCACAGGCAGAAAAGAAACAATTCAACTTACAAAAACCTTCTTTAATATGTGCCGGATATTATCCGGTAATCGCCCGATAATAGAAAATGCAGGTAGATAAAACCACATATAATGATCTTTCTATCTTCACTCCTGAAGAAGAGTTTTCCGTACTTCATAAATTAGACTTTACGCGAACGAATGGCGGTAAGGAATGGCTAAGATGGATGATGCGCGAGCCTTTTGAATCGCTGGATAAAATTCTGGCCAATCAAAAAATAATCGGGCATATTATCTCTTGTCTGGACAGATGGCCCTTGTATATCACCAACGGAACCATGATTATGATGGACCGGTTTTATGATACGCCGCTCGATCCCATACCCCGGTCTGCAGATCCTGTTAATGCAAGAATTTACAAACTCCTGCATAGTGTAGATTATGGCTTGATACGGTATACCGTTGTTCATTTCCGCGATTTTGTTGTTGGTATGGATCAATTGGCATCGCTGCTTGACTCCCCGGTAGCGCCCGCAAAATTAAAGACCTTTGCTTCCCGGATACGATCCCTTCTAATGCACCAACAGATGCAGGATCTAATAAAAAAAAACAAGGGTGAGAAATTTTCAGTGAGAGAGAATTTATATTACGGGCATTTCTTTAGAAACGTCTTTCACATTCGTCATGGAGAACTATCCGAAATTTTTTATCAATTAGACGCATGGTATTCACTGGCCGTTGCAATGCAGCAATATAATCTGGTCTTTCCCCGATTCACCTCTTCAGATGAGCCATATATAAAAGCAGAGAAGATTTATCATCTGCTGCTTCCTAATCCTGTTCCCTACGACATCCAACTGTCGCCCAGGAGCAATTTTTTATTCCTGACAGGAGCCAATATGGCCGGGAAAAGCACCTTTATAAAGTCCCTGGGTATTGTAGTATATCTGGCCCATATGGGTATGGGCGTGCCGGCCAAACAATTAGAACTTTCTCTCTTTGACGGAATATTAAGCAATATAAATGTGTCTGACAATATTGTAAAAGGCGAAAGCTATTTCTTTAATGAAGTGCAACGGATTAAAAACACCATTCTAACCATCAGCAACGGCAAAAAATGGCTGGTACTGATTGACGAATTATTTAAGGGAACCAATGTGCAGGATGCTATGCGTTGTTCTCTCGCCGTAATAAAAGGTTTGATTCGCATCAAAGGCTCTTTGTTTATACTCTCCACCCATCTGTACGAAATTGGAGAAGAGATTAAAGATCACCCTACCATTTCTTTCAAATACTTTGAAACCAATATCCAAAGTGATAAACTGGAATTCAGCTACCAGCTAAAAGACGGGGTAAGCAATGACCGGTTAGGATATTTCATTTTAAAGAACGAAAAAGTGATTGAATTACTTGAAAAACTCTGATAACATCTGTCAAAACTTCGGACAGCGTAATTTTTTTCTATCAGGATTTGCCGGTCTCTTTACAAAAATTAATGAAATTTCATTTCCCCCTCTTCTGTTAGAGGCGGTACTCAATGAGGAGTTATTAATATCTTAGCTGTATCCAAGGCGAATACCGGAAAAATCAATTCCCACAT
>CAZFGP010000209.1:0-6204 GCA_964518685.1 uncultured Terrimonas sp. | reverse complement strand
TCTTTAACGAATATTATTTTAAATTGCATTTTCACTAAAAAAATTTCATCCCTCATGACCAGTCAAAAGAGAAGAACCTTTATCAAACTTTCAGGCCTGGCTTTAACAGCCGGAGCAATACCTTTCAATATAACACATGCTGAGTCTGGCTACAGGAAAAGGAATGCAGACACCTTAAAAGTTGGTTTAATTGGTTGCGGTGGAAGAGGGAGTGGCGCAGCCAGTCAGGCTTTATCGGCAGACCCCAATGTGGTTCTTCATGCTATGGCAGATCTATTTAGCGACCAGCTTGAAAAATCATTGAAAAATCTAAAGGAAATACATGGGGAGAAAGCCAATGTTAGTCCCGAACATCAATATGTGGGCTTTGATGCCTACAAAAAATTACTTGCTTCCGGCGTAGATGTAATCGTTCATGCAACCCCGCCTGCATTCCGTCCTTTGCATATTGAGGCTGCTGTGGAAGCCGGCAAACATATTTTTTGTGAGAAGCCTGCAGCGGTAGACGCCCCAGGTATCAGACGTATTATGGCAGCAGCCAAAAAAGCAAAAGAAAAAAATCTCAACTTTGTTCAGGGCTTTTGCTGGCGCTTCCATGAACCCAAGAGGGCCCTCTTTGGAAAAATTATTGACGGCGCTATTGGTCCTCTTTCCTCGGTGTACACGACCTACAATACTGGCGCTACCTATCGCAGCTGGCATCCGGAAAATCCTCAACTCCATTCTGCTGAATGGCAGGTAAGAAACTGGCCTTTTTTCAACTGGCTGTCTGGAGACCATCTGGTTGAACAGGCAGTACACAGTGTAGACTTTATAAGCTGGGCCTTTAACGATATAGCTCCTCTAAACGCCATTGCAACCGGAGGCCGCCAGGTGAGAACAGAGCTTCAATATGGAAATATTTTTGATCATTTTGCCATTACTTACGAATATCCCGGAGATGCCCGTGCCTATCATTTCACCCGCCAGCAAGCGGGCTGCTACGGCGGATATGCTGCAGAAATGTGGGGTAACAAAGGAAAAGGTATTGCCGACTGCTCCCGAAATTTCCATGAAGTTAAAAGCGGAAAGAAAGTTTGGACCTATAATGGTCCACAAAATGACATGTATCAAACCGAACACAATGAATTATTTGCAGCTATACGCAAGGGTAATGTTATCAGTCAGGGAGAACTTTTAGCCCATAGTTCCATGCTGGCAATCATGGGCCGAATGGCCGCATATACCGGCAAAAAAATATCCTGGGAGGAAGCGATGCAATCCACAGAGGAGTTAGGACCTCCGGTTGAAAATTACACGCTTGATATGATTATTCCTCCTACCCCTGTTGCAAAACCCGGTATCACTCCTTTTAAATAACCATCATGCAAAGACGAGACTTTATAAAGAATACAGCCCTGTTTACTGCCGCAACCACAATAGGGGTTCCTTCCGTGACCCAGGCAGAACCGCATGCTTTTAAACCTAAAATAAAGAAGAGCCTGAAGATTGAAATGGTGAAAGAAGGCAATACCATTTTAGATAAATTCAGATTGTTGAAAGAACTCGGATATGATGGCGTGGAATTCAGCTCGCCACATTCTTTTAATCACCGTGAAATCCTGGAAGCTAAACAGAAAACGGGATTAGAAATACCGGGCGTGGTAAATTCGCAGCACTGGAAACTACCATTGTCATCACCGGATCCTGCAATTAGGAAACAATGTTCGGATTCTGTCATAACCTCTATGAATGACTGTAAAATGTATGGCGGTACAACCGTATTATTGGTTGCCGGAGTAGTAAATGAACAAATCAGCTATGCCGACGCCTACACACGCACCCAGGCAGAGATCAGGAAACTAATACCTCATGCCGAAAAAACAGGTATTAAAATCGCTATTGAAAATGTGTGGAACAACTTTTTAATCAGCCCTTTGGAAGCCGCAAGATACGTAGATGAAATCAATCATCCTTTGGTGGGATGGTATTTTGATATCGGGAATATTCTTCGATATGGCTGGCCGGAGCAATGGATTGAAATCCTGAACAAACGGATTATGAAGCTGGATGTGAAGGAATACAGCCGTAAGAAGCAAAATGACGAGGGGCTATGGAAAGGTTTTGACGTGGAACTTACAGAGGGAGACAACAACTGGCCGGTAATCATTCAGGCGCTTGAAAAAATCGGTTACAACGGTTGGGCATCCGCTGAAGTACCGGGAGGGGGCAGAGAAAGATTAAAAGTGGTTATTGATGGTATGAATAAGATATTTGGATGATTTATGATTCATGATTTATGATTTGAGATTTGAGATTTATTTGGAGTTTTTGGTTTGACGTTTTTAGTTTGGAGTTGGAATTTGTCTAATCTTTGATTGTTAGGACTACCGGAAATCTATCAATATTACTCACATTACATCCCGTTTTTACATGGCTTCTGAAGATGAACCTTTGGTACCGATCACAACCCGGTCGGTACGCATCAGCGTCAGACGGGATTGGTTTGGGAAAAGTCTGCCGGGATTGCAGTCTGACCTTCGGTGCCGACTGCGGTTAGGTCAGTTCAATTCATTAATGAAAGAACAAATATCCTACCCCAATAGCCGTAATCACACCGGCAAGATCTGCTAACAACATTACCGGAATGGCATAGCGGGTATTTTTTATAGACACAGCCCCAAAATATACTGCCACCACATAAAAAGTAGTATCACTTGTTCCCTGAAATATGCTGGATAGTCTTCCCACAAATGAATCGGCGCCATAAGTATTCATGGCATCCACCATCATGCCACGGGCACCCGCGCCACTCAAAGGTTTCATAAAGGCGGTAGGCAGCGCCTCCACAAAATCAGTATTCATCCCTAACCAGGCAAAGAAAATTCTAAAGCCATCGGTTATATATCCAAACACTCCGGAATTACGGAGTACACTTATCGCCACCAGCATTGCAATCAAATAGGGTATAATTCGTACTGCAATTTCAAAACCACCTTTGGCGCCATCTACAAAAGCCTCAAACATATTTACTTTCTTTCTCCATCCACCCAGGAGAAAAGCAAGAAAGATCAAAAGGATAATACCACTGCTCAAGGTGGAGGAGAATCGTTCCAGACTGGTTGGATCCAGAGTAGTGAGATACCAAACCAAAAGAGCTATTAAAGCGGAAATAACTCCTATCCATGCTAATATTACAGGTTGGAATAAGCGAATCTTCTGCCGGAAGGATACGATTATTAATGCCGCCAGTGTAGCACAAAAAGTTACAATCATACAAGGCACAAAAATATCGGTAGGGTTAGCCGCCGGAGGAGATACAGAAGCCCGCATTGCCATTACACTCACAGGAATAAGGGTGAGTCCGCTGGCATGCAGGATTAAAAACATCAGTTGTGCATTACTGGCTGTATTTTTATCGGGATTTAATTCCTGCAAACTTTCCATGGCTTTTATACCAAAAGGTGTGGCCGCGTTGTCAAGTCCCAGCAGGTTGGCGGAAAAGTTCATCATCATGTGTCCTGTTGCAGGATGATTTTTGGGCACTCCGGGAAAAAGTTTAGAAAAGAAAGGAGCAACTATTCGGGAAAGGAAATTGATTGCGCCGGCCTTTTCCCCAATTTTCATAAAACCAAGAAAAAGCGCCATAATCCCCACCAACTTCAGGGAGATATCAAACCCATCGTTTGCTGCCTTGAAAATGCCATCTACCAGTTGCTGAAATACCCCTGCATCTCCCAAAAAAGCCCACTTAACAAACGCTATCGCAAATGCCAGCAGAAAAAAAGCCATCCAGATATAACTCAAGACCATAGTTGAAGGTAAAAGCTAAAATGAAAATATCAAAAAATGAAATTACCCGATGGAACCATTAACGACCGATGTTTGATTTAGTTGTATTGTTTTTGGTTTTAAAAATTCAGCTGCTAATCCTACCTTTGCGGCTTTTGAAAGAAAACAGGAATAAAATACGGTTCCGTATATAAATTATCATCATGGCATTACAGGCAGGTATAGTGGGATTGCCCAATGTGGGAAAATCAACTTTGTTTAATGCATTAAGCAGTGCAAAAGCACAGGCGGCAAATTTTCCGTTTTGTACTATCGAACCCAATGTGGGCGTAATTACCGTTCCGGATCAGCGGCTGATTGAGTTGGAAAAATTAGTGAAACCACAAAGGGTGGTACCTACCACTGTAGAAATTGTGGATATTGCCGGGCTGGTAAAAGGAGCAAGCAAAGGGGAAGGATTGGGCAATCAGTTCCTGGGTAATATTCGAAATACCGATGCCATTATACACGTTTTACGCTGTTTTGATGACGATAATGTTATTCATGTTGATGGAACAGTAAATCCGGTGAGGGATAAGGAAATTATTGACGTGGAATTACAGTTAAAAGACCTGGACAGTATTGAAAAAAAAATAAGCCGAATTGAAAAGACAGCACGTACCAGTGGTGATAAAGAGCAGGTGCGCGGGCTGGAGATATTGCAGCAGATGAAGCAGCATCTGGAGCAGGGTAATAATGCCAGATCATTTTCAGTAAATAAGGAAGACAAGGAAAAATTTATTGACGATATTTTCCTGCTCACCATGAAACCCGTTATATACGTTTGTAATGTGGATGAAAAAAGTGTTATTTCGGGAAATAAATATACTGCTGTTGTTCAGGAAATGGTAAAAAATGAAAATGCAGAAATTCTTTTTGTAAGTGCGGCGATCGAGAGCGAAATAGCCGTTATGGATAGTTTTGAAGACCGCCAGATGTTTCTGGAGGATCTTGGACTTAAGGAGAGTGGTGTAACCCGTCTGATTCGTTCTACCTATCATTTATTAAACCTGATCACCTATTTTACTGCCGGAGTGCAGGAAGTAAGGGCATGGACCATCACCCGGGGCATGCTTGCGCCACAGGCGGCCGGAGTGATTCACTCGGACTTCGAGAAAGGTTTTATCCGCGCTGAAGTAATCAAATACAACGACTTTATCCATTATCAATCTGAAGCTGCCTGTCGCGATGCGGGAAAATTAGCGGTACAGGGAAAAGATTATTTGGTGGAAGACGGCGATATCATGCATTTTAGATTTAATGTATAATTAAAAAGGCAGGGAAATAGAAAGCGGATCAATCAGCTCATTGGTCAGGTCATTTTCTAAAAAGCTGACGATGCCATCCGGATGCCGCACAATGTCGTTTGAAGTAAGCCCCCAGGCCTCCCAATAACCTGCTAACAGTTGTGCATAGGTGGTGTCATCCCAAGGTGCAAACAAGGGTTTATCTATATCCGCATTCACCTTCATTCCCTGTATCATTAATTCTTCGTCTTTTTCTTCCATCTTATATAGTGGCTTGTATTGCAAAAGATAATGCGTGTACAAAAACTTAGCGCAAAGCTCCTCAAACTGAACCGGGTGCAATTCAGCATCCCCTATTTTCTCAAGTAGCTTTTTAAGCTCCTGCCTGACCATCCCATTATCCTGTAAGCAAACGATGATACCAAAGCCATTAATGCCCAAAGAAAATAAAAGATGAATAGGATTGTCTCTGTAATGGAAAATATCCTTTGAATACTTCATCCGTACAACAGAAATACTCCAGGGACTTACTCCGGTGAAGTCTATGGGAGATACCAGCGACTGCAGCATCAGATGAAACAGACCATACTTTTCTCTCAGCCTCGGAGAAAGACTGAGTAACTGACCTTTCTTTTCCAGTCTTTTTTTCTCCAAAAGCAGGTCATGGTATAAAATTCCAAATAATATTTTGCCTACCCATAAAAAAAGTTTTCGGGCAGGAAGTTGTAAAACGCCTTCATATCCTTTATTGATTGCTTCCTGAATATCTTGTTCCAATTCATAAAATGCACGCAAAACATCTCCTGAACAGGGCAGCTTCATCTCCCCATATTCTACGGAGTTAATCTTATCCATCATCTTAAATCTGGCGGACCGCAGATTAAAACGATCCAACACCCACTCGGGAAATACAGATATTTTCTCATCCTCATTATTCAAATCAACCCCGGTAAGAAAGCAGGTACGGTTATCAAGATAAATATTTTCAAAGGGATTATATAACTGTAGAGTCATAATTGCAAAAGTATTGAATAATGTAATTTGTCCTCCGAAACAATCTGGCATTACAAACCGCAAAAGGGGTGCATTTATAATTGTCGCGCCCTGTATAATTTTCCGGTCGGTGTCCCACCGACCGGTAGCGGAC
>CAZFGP010000208.1:0-6211 GCA_964518685.1 uncultured Terrimonas sp. | reverse complement strand
TGAGAGTTATACTGCTTTATTGCGTTGAAGCGCAGGGGGAATTTTAAATGCACCCATCGGGTTTTCCAGATAATCTCTTTGCGCATATTTTTGTAACTTTGCGCTATCAGTTTTGTTTTATATTAAACATAGAAAAAGATGACGACAAAAAAGGTGTTGTTTTCCTTTTTACATTTTTTAAAAGGATTATTCGTAAAAAAGGATTGCTGCAAATAACAAGTTTATAATTCAATGTTTAAATTGTTTCAGCCTACTTCATTTTCATATTTCCACATTTCCATATTTTAAAATTAATCTTACTTTTGCCCGCTATGACACAAGAGCATTTAAAAGATATGAGATCCCGTTTAGCCGGATTGGGGAGGTTTCTTTGACGTTGCTAACCGACGCGATAAAATCGCAAACGATAAACAACTCACTCTTTCTCCGGGATTTTGGGATGATAGCGCCCGGGCTACACAGATTCTAAAGGATATTAAACTCAATGAGTATTGGACAGGTCTGTATGATGATGTACATACGGCGGTGGAAGATTTTGCGGTTTTATTCGAATTCTGGAAGGAAGGGGAAGGTGCTGAGGAAGAAGTGAAAGCGGCTTACGAATCTGCTCTCTCCAGCATTGAAGACGCAGAATTTAAAAGCACTCTCAATCAGCCGGAAGATGAACTGCCAGCCGTTATGCAAATCAATAGCGGAGCAGGAGGCACTGAAAGTCAGGACTGGGCGGAAATGCTTGCGAGGATGTACCGTATGTACGGAGAAAAGCAGGACTGGGCGGTGAGTGAACTGGACTGGCAGGAAGGTGATAGTGCGGGTATTAAAACTGCCACCTTTCAATTTGACGGGCCCTTTGCGTATGGATTTCTAAAATCCGAAAGTGGGGTACACCGGTTGGTGCGTATTTCGCCTTTTGACAGTAATGCCCGCAGGCATACTTCTTTTGCCTCGGTGTATGTATATCCACTGGTTGATGATTCTATAGACATCAACGTTAGTCCCGCCGATCTGGAATGGGAGTTTTACCGCAGTGGAGGTAAGGGCGGACAAAACGTAAACAAAGTTGAAACAGCAGTTCGTCTAAAACATATTCCTTCCGGAATTATTGTAGAATGTCAGCAGAGCCGTACCCAGGGTGAAAACAGGGAAAAAGCATTAAAGATGCTAAAAAGCCGCCTATACGAAGAGGAGTTGCGCAAACGGGAAGAGTTGAAAAACGCCAATAATGCCAGCAAAAAGAAAATTGAATGGGGCAGTCAGATCCGTTCCTATGTTTTTCATCCATATAAGATGATCAAAGATCACCGGACAGATTTTGAAGTGGGTAATGTGCAGCCGGTAATGGACGGCGAAATAGACGGCTTCATAAAATCCTATCTGATGATGGAAAAAGAAGCGGAGAGTAAAGGTTAAGTGGAAATATAAAGTTAGAAAGGATCTGCTTCTCAGGAGCAGATCCTTTCTAACAGACTAAGATCCGGGGTACCTAAAAACCCGGGTTATTGGGCAGCAAATTCGGATCAACATCTATTTCCTGTTTGGGTACCGGAAATAACAATTGATCTTCTGAAAATGTAGCATTAAAAACAGTCTTGTGACCTACAAAGTCGTCCCAATTACCAGTTACATCATTGTGTACCTTACGTGTTCTCAGCATATCAAACCACATTTTATTTTCAAAACACAATTCATAATAGCGTTGTACCCACACTTCTTTTTCAAAAGCATCCTCACTCATAGATCCTATAGGTGCAAGATCAGCTCTATCACGAATCTCATTCACGTATTGGATAGCTTTTGAATTGGGCGCCCCTTCTGCACGATTGGAGGCTTCTGCATACATCAGCATAACATCGGCTAATCTGTACAGCGTATAATTCAGATCTGATTTTACAGTATTGGTTACTGCGTTCACGTCAAACCATTTGTAAATATAGGGACCCTTAAACGTCACAATCGTCCCGGGTGATTTTGCACTGGGATAGCTGGTATAAAAAAATTGCCGTTCTTCAGCACGTTTATCTCCTGCGGGAAAAGATGCCACAAATTCCGCAGTAGGGTAAACTGACCCATATTCATCGGAATACTTGGAAATACCTGAATAATTAGGGATAGTTAGAGGCGTTAAGGGATTTGTTGAAGGGACACTGGCAGCATATTGAATCTGAAGTATAAATTCTCCCTGATTTTTATTTGCTGGGTTAATCATATCGGTATATTCCGGGAACAAGGTATAACCGCCATTTGAAATAACTTCCAGTGAACGCTTCGCGGATTCCGCATAAGCTGCATCTCCCCCCTTTATTGCTTCCCCGGCATAGGTCAGATACACATCGGCCAATAGCGATTTCACCGCTCCCATTGATACCAATCCTGAACTGTTGCGCCACGGAAGTGTGGACTTCTCGGCAATCAACAGATCAGGAATAATAATGCTGTCGTATATATTTTTTGCCGGTGTACGGGAAAGATTCAAACCATTTACTGATTCAGGCACATTGGTTACGTTGGGAACATCACCATACATTCTTACCAGAAAAAAATAATACAATGCCCGGAGGGTATGTGCTTCTGCAAGAAGGTTGGTTTTAGCTTCATCAGTTAACCCGGCAGCAGTAATACCTGGAATCTTTGATATTGCAAGGTTACAGGCGCCCACACCCCTGTATAAGCCACGCCACCAGGTATCCACATAAAAAGAAGTGGTATTGTAACTCAGATTCTGAAACATGGTGAAGTTTGTCTGCCCCAGGTCACTATTTGATTTACCCGTCATAAATTCCATCAGATTCCAGGTATTACCTCCATAAGAGGAGGCCTGACCAGCCAGCATGGAGCCCTGAAGATTCTGGTAACAGGCATTAGTAAAAGCCCTTGCCACCTTTACACTAGACAGCGACGATTGAGGAGTAATAAAATTAGTAGGTTCCTCTTTCAAAAATTTCTCGCACGAAGTAACCAGCAAAATAGTAGCACCCATATATAAATAAATTATCTTTTTCATGTTCAAATATTTTGAAATTAAAAATTAACGGTAACACCTAAATTCCAAACCCGTGGTCGCGGATAAGAGAAAAAATCCAGATTTTGTGAGAAGGAGCCATTTGCCCCATAGGAACTGTTATAGGTGTCCACTTCTGGATCGTATCCCGTATATTTTGTAATAATAAACAGATTTTGAACACTTGCGTAAACTCTGAGTCTGTTCAATTTTAGTCTATCCAGGGTATGGGAGGGCCATGAATAACCCAATATAAAATTCTGACCTCGAACAAAAGAACCATCTTCTACCCACCAGGTATCAAACTTGGAGTCCTGCGCAAATTTATAATTCCTCACCTGCGATATCATAGTATTCTGGTTATCCGGAGTCCAGGCATCTAAAACGGTTTTAAGACTATTGGCAATGGTTTGCCTGTCTTCTGAAGAATGTTTAAAAGTTGCAGCGGTATTTACACCCTGTACAAACCGGATGTCAAAACTAAAGTCCCAATTTTTGTAATTCATCGTGCTGGAAAAAGTACCCGTCCATTTAGGATAAGCGCGGCCTATTATGCTGTAATTTTCGCTCCCATCGCTATTCAGCAGATATTTCCGGTCACCCGGCTTCAGCCCCTGTGAGGCAGCAAGATCGGCTTCCTTGTCGCTATAAGTACCCAGTCTTGTTCTTCCCCAAAAAGAACCGATAGCCTCGCCTACCCGCAGTATATTCGTTTGTCCCAGAAAGTTAGGACCAGGAAATATATCTGCATTTCCATCCTTTAATTTAAGAATCTTGTTCTTGTTCGTGGAAAAAATAAAGTTGGTAGACCATGTAAAATCCCTGCTTTGCACATTTACGGTATTTAAATTAAGTTCCACACCTGCATTTCTAACAGATCCAACATTGATATACACGAAGTTGTTATTCATGCCGGCCAACCAGGGAATCGGAGCCTGTAACAAAAGGTCTCTTGTAACCCGATTATAATAATCTGCAGTTAATGTAATGCGGTTGTCAAATAACCCCATTTCGAGGCCTGCATCGGCCTGCAATGAGATCTCCCATTTCAAATCAGGATTTCCCAGGTAATTGGGAATAAGTGTAGATTGAAGACTGCCATTCAGAACGGTGGAGCTTGGCTGCGTTTGGGCTATAGACTGATATTGTCCTATTTCCTGATTGCCCGAAGTACCATAACTGGCACGAATTTTTAAATCGCTGATTATACTATTACTGTTTTGCATGAAATCCTCTTCAGACACTCTCCACGCAGCGCCTAAGGAAGGGAAGAATGCGTACTTGTTATTAGCTCCGAATTTAGAAGAGCCATCATACCGGCCGGTAGCAGTAAATAAATATTTATTACTGATATTGTAGGTAACCCTTGCAAAATACGAGTTCATTGCCCATTTATAATCCTGAGATTCAAGAGCTGAGCGAACAGAGCCCGCTTGCAGATAATGCCACTGAAAAATATCATCAATAAAATTCTGCGCTTCTGCTCTCATCCTTTCCTGATTGAAGGCCTGCCACGAAGCACCCAGCAAGGCAGTCATCCTGTTGCCATTATTAAACTCTTTGTTCCAGGTAAGATAGTTTTCAGATTGCCAGTAGGTGTTATTATAATTATTCAAATTTGCAACGCCACCCTGATCCTGAGAAAGATTATGTAAGTCACCGGCAGAATAGAAGTTGTTTTTTTGTGTATTTAAATTAAATCCAAAATCCGACTTAAAATCCAGATCTTTAGACAGATGAAACAATAAATAGGTATTGCCCAAAGTCTGAAAATTATTATTAATTGAATACCTGTTGGTGGCAATATGTACAGGATTCGCTCCCCCTTCCAAACCAGCAATATCACTATTGCCTGCCCATGTACCATCGGGGTATTTAATAGGAATAATGGGCACCGCTTCTGTAACCATCCTCGGTACGTTTAATCCCCCATTACCATCGGACACCATGCGTTGCTTTGATTTAATCAAGGAAAGATTTCCGCCGACCTTGAGCCATCTGTTAACATCATTATCCAGTGTAATTCTGGCAGAATAGCGTTTAAAATTTGAATTTGTCATTATACCATCCTGATCCAAATAACCAAGAGATACGCTGAATAATGTTTTTTCAGACCCTCCCTGGAAGTTAAGTTGATGGCTGTGAGACAGCGCGGGCTTGTACACCTCTGACTCCCAGTTGGTATTATAGATCGGTTTTTCACTTGCATCGAAGAGCAGCGGAAAATTTGTATGATTCAATGCTTTTGCAGGTACCCATACCCCTCCCAATGGATCAAACTTTTGCCCATTAGCAAAAGACAAATTATAAATATCAACAAATTCATTGGCATCAAGGGCAGGTAAATGACGATACAATTCTGCCACATTTACATTGCCGTCATAGGTTACTCTTGTGGCGCCACTCCTCCCCCGTTTAGTAGTAATCATTATAACCCCATTGGCGCCCCGGGCACCATAGATAGCAGTTGAAGAAGCATCTTTCAATACTTCCAGCGAAGCAATATCATTAGGGTTAATACTGTTTCCATCAACACCTGCCACACCATCTACCACGTACAATGGATCGAGGCTGGAATTTATAGACCCCAATCCCCGCACCCGTACTTTAGCTCCTGCCCCGGGTGCATTACTATTTACACTTACATCCACGCCTGCTACTTTTCCCTGCAAAGCCTGTGTAACATTTGGTACCGGCCGGTCCATCAACTGTTCTGCCTTCACCACCGCAACAGAACCCGTAAGGTCCGATTTTTTTACCGTTCCATAACCTATTACTACAATATCAGTGAGGCTGCTAACCTCTGGCATCAAAATAATGTTTTTAAGCAAATCAGTATTGCTGGCGGATATTTCAATAGACTTGAATCCAACAAAACTAAATACCAGAACAGCATCGGATTTGCTTACATTAATGATAAAACTACCATCGGCATTTGTAGTAGTACCATTGGAAGTTCCTTTTTCCAATACAGATACTCCCGGAAGAGGCTCACCATTGTTATTCATCACAGTACCGGAAATATCAATAGTCAGAAGATTACTAAAGTCAGGATTAATAACGCCAGGCTTAATGTTTTTTCCATTAGCATGTGCAAAAGAGAGACAAAAAAAATTAAAGGTCATTGCCAAAGCAATCAGAAGCATGCACCTGCCTAATGTGACAATTATTAAATAAATTAACTAATTATTTTTATTTTTGCTGCATGGCAAG
>CAZFGP010000207.1:0-6229 GCA_964518685.1 uncultured Terrimonas sp. | reverse complement strand
TCATCAGTCAGCCAATCGCTTGGCCTGCAGGCGACATCATTGGTGGCGATATTGACTCCTTTTGGAAAAAACGCCATGCGCAGGAGTTTTCTGGAAGATATCTCCCGTCTGATGAGAGTGAAAAAGGTTTTTTCGCTAGAGGATATGAAGGATAAGAAACGGTTTTTTGGTAATATCCGGGAATTAATGAAGTAAAGGTGTTTCATTTTGTTGGCTATACGAGAGCGTACATTTTTTGGGGAAAAATTCAACTATTATCTCCTTTGTTCAAGATATAGTACCAATAAATACTCTCTTATGACAAATGAATAATTCTTAAATATTCTTTTTTCATAAAAGAATACTCTATAGATTTACCTTTATGAAAAAGGTAATATCTGAAATATTGACTTTACATAAGGAGCGATTTAGCCCTCCGGCACAATTGAGATCAGTTACAATGAATCCCGATCTGCCCAAAGTGCAGACCATTACCGGCGCTCGAAGAACAGGAAAATCATCGCTTTTGAGATTAACCATCTCAAAATTATTAGAGCAGGGAATAGGTTGGGACAGGATTTGCTTTGTATCTATGGAAAACGAACGTTTGAGGGGTGAGCCTTTTGAGCCGGATGAAATATTGCAGGCTTTTGCAGAATTATATCCGGGAAATCCACTTCTGAATGGAGTTTACTTTTTCTTTGATGAAATCCAATACCTGGACCGGTGGGAAAATTTTATCAACCGGATACACGAACAAATAAGCAGGAATGTGATGATAACTGGTTCCAACAGTAAATTGTTGCATACAGAAGTGGCTGGTGTGTTAAGAGGTCGCGGGCTACCTACCGAGTTGCTTCCCCTATCCTTTGCAGAATACCTGAAATGGAAGGGAATACCTTTTGGCGAATATGGTAGTAATAAAGTGAAAGTCATTTCAGCTTTCGATAAATACCTGGTTCAGGGTGGTTATCCTGAAACAGTTTTGGAAAGCGATGAAAGAACAAATGAAAAGTTGCTGCAGGAATATTTTAATGCCGTTTTATTTCGTGACATTATAGATCAAAATCATCCTGCTAACTACCGCTATCTGCGTTATTTGTTTCACCGGATAGCTGACAATACAGGAAAACCAACCGGATTGCTCAAAATTTTTAGGGAACTGAAAAGCAGGGGATATGCCATTAGTCAGAATAAATTGTATGAGATGGCCGATCTGGCAGAAGCAGTTTATTTGTATAAAAGAATTAATCGCTTTGATGCCTCACTCATCAAGCGGGAGAATACGGATAAGAAGTGTTATTTTATAGATAATGGAATGCTTCGTGCATTGGGAAGTGTCTTTTCAGAAAACCGGGGAACGTTATTGGAGAACCTAAGTTTTTGGCAACTCTACCGGCAATACGGAAATATCTATACTACGGACATTTATTATTACAGTGATGCAAGCAGTGAATGTGATTTTGTACTTTGGAAATCTGAAAAGGAAGTATTGCCGGTGCAGGTAACCTGGGAAATGAAAACGGAAGAAACGAAGCAGCGTGAAATGAAAGGGTTACTGAAAGCCTGCAAAGCAACAGATTCCAGAAGAGGCATAATCATCTCTTATGATACTGAAGAAGAGATGGAACTGGATGGAATAAAAATACGTATGATTCCTGCATGGAAATGGTGTGGAGAGGAGATGGATTTGTTTATGGTTTGATGAAATAAATAAAGTTGTTGAAAATAAAATTCAAAAGGTTATGGCAAGAAAAGTATTTATATCATTTTTAGGAAGGAGTATTTATCAACCAACATTATATATAGCAGAGAGGCAAGATGAGAATGAAGTCGAATCCACTCGTTTTATCCAAGAAGCACTTGTAAAACAATTTTGTTCTGATTTTTCTCAAGGTGATAAAATACTTGTTTTTACAACTGAAAAAGCATTAGAAAACTGGCTCTCAGATATTCATAAAGATGAAAAGACTAAAAAAACAGCTAGTTATGAAAGTCTAAAGCATCGTTTATGTAACTTAAATTTAGACTGTAAGATTGAAAATGTCATGATACCAGACGGTGAGTCCACAGAAGAAATATGGGACATATTTCAGAGAGTGTTCGAGAAGATTGAGGAGAAAGATGAACTCATATTTGATATTACACATGGCTTTAGGTCCTTGCCAATATTCAATATGGTATTAATAAATTATGCCAAGTTATTGAGAAATATTTCAGTAAAAGGAATCTACTATGGAAATTGGGAAGCGAGTTATACAAAAGGAGAAAAATCTTTTTCACCAATTTGGAATCTCATAGATTTCCAACAATTGCAAGAATGGACTAATGCTGCTCAATTGTTTATAAAAGCCGGGAATGCAAATGACCTTAGTAAAATGATGGCTGCCCGAAACATAATCGGCCATGAAGAAATCAAAAGGTTTTCTCAGGAAATTTTGTCTAATAGAGGGATTAGTCTGACAAATGGCACTTCTGCTCTTGCAATAAAGAACATTTTAATTGACGGAGAAAATAAAGAAATTCATCCGGTGGTCAAACCAATCTTTAAATTAATTGAAAACCATTTCTCCGATTATCAGGAAAACAGTGTTCTGAACGGCCTTTACGCAGTAAAATGGTGCATTGACCATGATTTGATTCAACAAGGATACACCTTAATGTCGGAATTTTTGCCAACATATGTTTTGAATTTTATAGGTGAAGCATATGACGACAAAGATGCAAGAGCCACTGTAAATGGGTTTTTAGCGATCAATGGAAAAATTAAAAATTTTATTTTCCAGGAAAATATTAGAGAAAAGCAAACCTTGATTTTAAATAAAGCATTAAGGATTCCATATTTTAAAAAGCTCTGTGAGCGCAACAGATCAATAAATTCTCAAAATAGAGATGACATAAACCACGGGGGGTTCAGAGAGAATCCAAAAGATTATAAGACATTCAAAGGTGAGCTTACGGATAAATATGAAAATTTGAAAGATGTAGTCTTTAAAATTGAAAACGAGAAATAACCATGCTCCTCAACCTCTCCAACCATCCCTCCTCCACCTGGCCTGAAAACCAGATGAACACTGCCATCCAACAATATAGCAAAGTTGATGACCTGCCCTTCCCTGCCATCAACCCGGAATGGACCGCAGACGAAGTAAGACAATTGGCTGAGCAGTACGAAATTAAAATCCGCCACCTCAATCCTACAGCCGTCCACATCATGGGGGAACTTACTTTTTCTTTTATGTTAGTGAATAAACTCAAAGAAATTGGTATCCCCTGCATTGCCAGCACTACCAATCGAGTAACTACCGAAAAGAATGGAATTAAGACTTCCGTCTTTGAATTTGTAAGATTCAGAGCGTATTAAGTTCAATTATCTGGTTGGCGTTTTATGGCGACAGTAGCATTTTTACCGGCTATTCTAAAGAACAGCCTAGGAAATGACAGAGTAAAGTGTAGGATAATGGAGGAGATAGTCGCTGGAAGTCTTGGATATCCGCCTCTCCAATACTAATTATTCATTATGTTTTTATTGACAATATCGTAATTAATACCGTAATTTAAAGATTATTATTTAGATTTACGGTATTAATTCAACCTGTAATTTAGTTTATGTACGAAAGGACACTATTACCGGTGATTATGGAAGACCTGAAAAAAGTTCCGGCTGTTGTGCTGTTCGGTCCAAGACAGGTAGGAAAAACTACTCTTGTTAAACAAATTGCATCGTCCGATCCGGACCTATTTCTTTATTTAGATTTGGAGTTACCTTCCGACCGGAACAAGCTATCTGAGCCGGAATTGTTTCTCAAAAATCAGACTGCCCATACTATTATTCTTGATGAAGTTCAGTTTATGCCAGATCTATTCCCTGTCCTGCGTGCCCTGATTGATGAGGATCGCCGTCCGGGACGTTTTTTGTTACTGGGTTCTGCCTCTCCATTGTTAATGCAACACAGCGCTGAGTCACTGGCAGGAAGAATTCGGTACCGTGAGTTATTCCCCTTTACGTTATCCGAAGTTCCGGAAAACGAACTGAATAAATTATGGCTGCGTGGCGGGTTCCCCGAGCCGTTCCTTAGCGCAAGCGATACCGACGCCATAGACTGGCAGGCTCATTTTTCACGCAGCTATACTACGCGCGACCTCGCTCTTCTTGGTCTTTCTATGGCACCCGTTCAGATCGAAAGGCTTTTGCAAATGCTGGCGCACATGCATAGTAATGTGGTTAACTTCAGCAATCTTGCAAGGTCGTTGGGTGTTTCACAACCTGTTGTTGCCAATGCCCTATATTACTTAGAGGAAGCGTTGCTCATTCGTACTCTAAAACCCTGGTATTCCAATGCAAAGAAACGA
Source organism: uncultured Terrimonas sp. (assembly GCA_964518685.1). GTDB lineage: Bacteria > Bacteroidota > Bacteroidia > Chitinophagales > Chitinophagaceae > Agriterribacter. The sequence continues at coordinate 1,897 of CAZFGP010000207.1, read as the reverse complement.
TTGGTCAAAACTCCAAAGGTGTACATAAGAGACACAGGAATGTTGCATTATTTGCTGGGCATAAACAGTTACAAACAACTATTAGGGCACCCTCAATCGGGTAATAGTTGGGAGGGGTTTATCATACAGCAAATCATCAGCATATTACCACCTTCAGTTCAGCCCTGTTTCTATCGCACCGCAGACGGTTCTGAATTGGATTTGCTCTTAGTGAAAAGTAACAACGTTTCAATGGCCATAGAAATAAAAATGAGTGCTGCACCGCAACTTACAAGAGGGAACACTATAGCAGCGAATGACGTTAACCCTGAGTCCCGAATTCTTATTTCCCATATTTCCGGTAGTTATCCGTTAAAAGGCGACTGGATGAATTATGGGATTGAAAGTTTCCTGAAGCTTTTAAAAAACCAGTTACCTTAACCATGCCTCATCCATTCAACAAAAAACAACAGGAAATTTTTGACCAGCTAAAGCTTTTTGTAAAAGACAAAGTGGTGGACACCTACATCCTGAACGGCTATGCCGGTACGGGAAAAACCTTTCTCATTCAGTTTTTTGCCAAATACCTGAAGCAGAAAAAAATAAAATTTTCACTACTGGCTACCACAGGCAGGGCAGCCGCAGTGTTGAGAGGAAAAACTGACTTGCCCACCTCCACTGTTCACGGCGCCTTATATTCCTTTTCAAAAGTGGATGGAGACGATGAGGATATTCCCGATGATGCCCCAGCCGATGCTTTTGGGCAAATGCGCCTCATATTCACTCCAAATAGAAAATTGGAGGATAACTGTGTGTATATCGTGGACGAAGCTTCCATGCTGGCGAGTGAATCATCTAATGATACTTCTTTTGCTGTGTTCGGTTCGGGCGATTTACTTCCCGATTTATTAAGGGCTATCGGAAAAAATAAAATCATCTTTGTGGGCGACCCGTGCCAGCTTCCACCGATCGGACAATCCATCAGTCCTGCTCTTGATAAGAACTGGCTCAATGGTTTCGGGCGCTATACGATTACCGGCACTTTGGATGAAATTATGCGGACACAAGCCGACAATGATATTCTGCAGGTGGCAGCAGAGGTGCGTGATAAAATCGGAATCATTTCTAATAGCAAGTGGATAAAGCTGCCTGCCTTAAACAGGAATAATTGCACCGTAATGCCTGATGGCAATTCGGTGTTTCTGAAATACTTTGATCAGTTCAATCAGCATGGGCCTAAAGAAACGATTGCCATAGCACATAGCAATAAGGCATGTAACCATCTCAATAAATATTTCAGGAAGCGATTGTTCCCCGAAAGTAACCGGCTTATAGAAATTGATGAAGTATTAATGGTTACACAAAACAATCACATCATACCGCTCACCAATGGTGATTTTGTAAAGGTGAAGTACCTGGGAGAATTATCTGAGAGGGCAGGTCTTCATTTCCGGAATGTGCGATTAAAACATGTGGATACTGAAAAGGAATATGAAATTAAACTCGCATTGGATCCTTTCCAAAATTTCACAGCTAACCTTTCGCCCGATCAACAACGTAATTTAATGATTGATTTCTCAAGACGAATGAGAAAACGCGGTCATAAACCAAAATCGGATGCCTACAATGATGCGCTCCGGCTCGATCCTTATTTGAATTCACTACGTGCCGCCTATGGCTATGTGGTTACCTGTCACAAAGCTCAGGGAGGAGAATGGAAGGATGTGTTTTTATTTTTAGATAAGGGAATGTATAGATTCATGAATTCCGATGAAATGCGTCGGTGGTGGTACACCGCCATAACACGTACCAAGGAACAACTGTACCTGCATTTCGACTGGTGGGTTAATTAATTTTTGTCCGAATGTTCGACAACTTTGCGGTCATGATCGAGAGGATGGTTTCAGTACCTGTATCC
>CAZFGP010000206.1:0-6355 GCA_964518685.1 uncultured Terrimonas sp. | reverse complement strand
TTCTCCGGCTTGCTGAACATCCCTTTAATCATCAGTATGTAGCGACCCAAATGGTTAAAAAAATTCATGAAGGATATTTAAAAATGAAGCAAAGATACCGGTGTTATCTATTATTTTTTGTACAAATGTGTTACTACTAATTCGCGGAGTTGAATACGGAGTACCTCGGCCATGCTATGACAATGAAGAAATTTTTCATTCCCAAAATATTCTGCCAGCTCTTTAGTAAGCTGTCTGATCTTTTCCGGCGGAGCTAAAATATCCTGATCTACAGAATCTTTTAAATCACGTAAACGGTGACGCTGCGATTTTATCCGTTTAAAAAGCTGGGCCCGCTCTTCCTGCCGGTATTGTTCTATCACTTCCGCATTCAAATGTTGTTGCACTAATTCAACAAAAACCCTGTTTTCTTTAAAAAATTGTGGTAAATAAAAGTTTTTTCGCCCTTCATACGACTGCTGATCAAAATCTATAGCCCGGATACAAAATTGAACATCGTCAAAATCCTGTGTAATATCAAACACAAAATTATAGCTTCGCATATCTCCCAATAACCGGGCAAAGCACCTTTCATTGAACTTTACAAATTCTTTGGCAATACGAACCGGATTAAATTCCGGATGAGAAAGAAACTCCTCAATGAACATATCACCGGGTACCCCTGCAATATGTTCCTCAATTAAGGTATCATTATCTACCAGATAATTAATATAATAGGGCGAAAGAAGATGCTCTAACTCCAGTCCCAAAATACGGGAAGCGTCAGCTTTCTTAATATAGAGATAGCTGTACACATCATTATAGCTATTAACCACCTTCACCCGAAAAGGCTGCGAGTTGCCAAAAACACAAAAATCAATTTTTTCTATATGTAAATGATCCTCCGCCTGGTTGGGTCCTGCGGCCTTTATGAGAGAATATACGCGAATAAGAGCCTGATAAATTTCAGGAGTGAGTGAATGATGGTAAAATACCGTCTCCCACAAGGTATCCTGTCCCTTTTTATTGTAACAGGGCATCGTACCTTCAAAATGAGTTAATAACTCATAGGAAATAGGCAATTGTATCTCCCTTCCATAACGTTTAAGGTATTTTTTAAACGATTTGCTTACAGGATATACATCCTTCTTTCTGGAAATTTTATTTTGATATTCCTCACTCATTTTTTCCCTGCAATTTTTGTTTTCACGGGTTCCTTTTTCTTTGTAAAGGTTCCCTCAAAGGCACATTGTATCCCTCTAAAATTACCACACCCCTTCTCTTCAAAAACAGATACCTTATTCTTATCAAAAGTCAATCTTAATACACAATTGCCTCCTGCCTGCTTATATTGGGCCACAGTGGGTTTTACCATCACAGCTTCTCCTTTCAACTCTCCCACACAATCTTTTCCTTTTTCAATATGAACAAAGAAGCGTATTTTTTTACCGGTCTGACCATCTCTTATAGATACAAAATTTCTTTTATCCTGAATATATTCACCCGAAAGCCTGTTCTTCTTAGAAAAAGTATCTATAGGATTATATACCTCTTTTGGAACAACAGGCTCATTCGATTCAATCTTTATTAAATTAAATAATCCGGCAGAATTATACACATAAGCCTTTAGCCGATAATACTGCTCTTCTCCTTTTGTGCTTTTGTAAGTCTGACGGGTAGTAATTATAAGATTTTTGTCTATACTGCCATTTAAAGAAGTTCGCCGGGCCGGATTATTATTTAACAGAGGCATCACTGCTTTAAACTGCTTATTCTTGTCATAACACAACACATAAGCCATTTGCTTAGCAAGAGTCGCTGCCTTAATCAGCAGGTAGGTTTCATTGTCATTATTCACAATCTTTCCTATAGCATAAAATTTGGGTTGCTCATTTTTCTTATAATCTCTGTTGTACATGCTATCGGGTACAAACTGAGCCAGGATTTTTGTACTGATTAATAACGAATCGGGTAACTTCCGGCTAATCTGTGTATCAGCTATGGAATAAGGCAATGACAATTTCTGAAAAAAAGCGATAAAATCATTAATATCTACAGGATCTTCGCCCGAAAGATTCTTTTTTCTGGTTTCACACCCTGCCAGAACTATGATAGCAACAACAATGGTGAGATACTTGCGCATGATACTGGATTTCATTCTGTAAAATATACCATTTTAAAGTCTCCTGTAAATAAAATTACATTAGAATCTCAATTCATTAAAATTTATTTTTAGATTTGTCTAAATAATTATTCAAAGAAATGATAAATTATTCCACCAGCGAGGAAGATTATATCAAGGCTATATACCGTTTGCAACGTGGCCATCAAACGGTAAGTACCAATGAACTTGCGGGAGAGTTGAACACGAAACCGGCATCAGTAACCGATATGCTCAAAAAGCTTAAGACAAAGGGATTGCTCCATTATCAGCCTTACCGGGGCTTCCAACTCAAGGAAGAAGGGGTAAAAGTGGCGTTATCTATCATACGCCGGCATCGGCTATGGGAGTATTTTTTGTCCGAAAAATTAAAGTTTGACTGGAATGAGGTTCATGATATTGCTGAAGAGTTGGAACACGTGGGTAGCCATTCTCTTATTGAACGCCTGGATAAATATTTAGGATTCCCTCGTTTTGATCCTCACGGAGATCCTATTCCGGACCCGAGTGGAAAGCTACACGCGGTAGATCAAATAAAACTGTCAGATCTGCCTTTACATGTGGTTGCAAAAGTGAGTGCAGTAGCCGACCAGTCACCCGACCTTCTGGAACTGTTAAAACACCGGAAAATTGCCATTGGTACTTTTATTGAAGTGATGAAAAAATTCGACTTCGATCAATCTGTCGAAATTAAGACAGATCGCAACACGCAATTTACTATTAGCGTGCAGACCGCCAAAAACATTTACGTACAACATGAACAGCAGTCATAATTCAGACACTTCCCTTAGCGAAGTGCATGAAAGCATAGATACCACACAATCAAAACACAAATCGGGCTGGAGAAAAGCCATGGCTTTTCTGGGACCGGCTTATTTGGTGGGAGTAGGTTATATGGACCCGGGCAATTGGGCCACCGACCTTGCCGGAGGAAGTAAATTTGGTTATACGTTGATATGGGTGCTCCTGATGAGTAATCTGATGGCTTTATTGCTACAAAGCCTGTCTGCAAGATTAGGCATTGTACGTCGCAAAGACCTGGCACAGGTGAACAGGGAAACTTACCCGAAATATGTCAATTTCGTATTATATATTTTGGCAGAAATAGCCATCGCCGCTACTGACCTGGCTGAAGTACTGGGAATGGCGATAGGGCTTAATCTGCTCACCGGCATATCTCTTATGTGGGCAGTAGGCATAACGGTATTAGATACTTTTATTTTATTGATTCTGCAACGGATGGGTATGCGTGTAATGGAGGCTTTTATTATTGCTCTCATTGCCATCATAGGTATTTCCTTTATGATTGAAATCCTGTTGGCCCAACCGGATATGAGAGAAGTAGCTACCGGATTTATTCCAAGTCTGCCTAATAATGAAGCCTTATACATTGCTATAGGCATTATTGGCGCTACCGTGATGCCCCATAATTTGTACCTGCATTCCTCTCTGGTACAAACCCGAAAAATAAAAAGAGACGATGAGAGTATCCGCTATGCGATAAAAATTAATACCATAGACAGCACGATTGCCTTAAATCTCGCCTTTCTGGTAAACGCAGCTATCCTGGTATTGGCGGCTTCAACTTTCTTTAAAACAGGTCGCACTGAAGTGGCCCGTTTGGAAGAAGCGCATCAGTTATTATCTCCGTTATTGGGCAGCGATATTGCATCCACTACTTTTGCCATTGCCTTAATAGCGGCTGGTCAAAGCTCAACGGTTACGGGTACCCTGGCAGGGCAAATCGTAATGGAAGGTTATCTTCGTCTGCGTATCAATCCGATGCTCCGAAGGCTGATCACCCGCCTTATTGCCATTATCCCGGCGCTGATTGTCATAAGTATTTATGGCGACAGCGAATTAGACGACCTCCTGATTCTCAGTCAGGTTATCCTAAGTCTTCAACTCGGCTTTGCGGTGGTTCCGTTGATTCATTTTGTAAGTGATAAAAAAACGATGGGGAAGTTTGCGATTAAATCCGTCACGAAGATATTAGCATGGGGCGTAGCTTCTGTTCTCGTTTACCTCAATATTAAAATGGTTGTTGAGGAAGTGTACGGATTCTTTGAAGGGGGAAACAATATGTTTTGGAAAACAGTGGTTATAGCGCTGGGGCTCTTCTTTCTTTACCTGTTACTTTACATCACTTTACGACCCTTGTTTTCTAAAATAACTAAGCCGACCTCTCTTACCGTGCACCCTGAAATGACAGACAATATAGACCTTCGTATTCCTCAATTTGGCATGATCGCTATAGCGCTCGATTTTACAAAAAACGACAACAAACTGATTTCGTATGCCCTTGCACAAGGTGGCACTCAGGCAACTTACCTGCTCATACATGTGGTGGAAAGTGTTTCCGCAAGATTATTAGGACGACACAGCGATGATCATGAAACAAAGGAAGATGAAAAAAGGCTGTTGGCCTATCAGACTATGTTAACAAAAATGGGCTATCAATCGGAAACAGGTCTGGGCTTTCATAAAAGAGCAGGGGAAATTGTGCGGATTGTACGGGAACGAAATGCTGACCTCCTGGTCATCGGCGCCCATGGACATTCGGGTTTACTCGATTTTGTATACGGACAAACAATCAATACGGTAAGGCATGATTTAAATATACCGGTGCTGGTAGTGAATGTGTGAGAGGGATGCGTAAATTGGGATTTGGGATTTAAGATTTAAGATTTGAGATTTTCCTACTTCCAGTAAGGCTTCTATCTTATATCTTTGCTCCAGGGTGAGCTGCTTATACTTCTTTGTCATGTCGTAATAACAAAGGTAGTTCTTGCGGCCATCCCCTTCGGGGCTACGTTACGCTTCGGCTACGCCTTCGCTTCACTTCGCCCCGAAGGGGATTTTAACCTGTTGCACTTATTTGTTGAACTTAGGATTTAATATAATTGTATTTTATGGCTGAACGCTACAGGCATTTTCAGATAATTCTAACAAAATCTTGCATCACCAAAGCTGTCAGATCAAATCTTATCCTCAAAAACATACGAGCCTTATAAAATTTTTACGAATTCCAACAAGAGATTCGTGCATTCGTGGCATTTTAACTCACATCCCATGACGTGCTCCAGTTATTCAGCACCCCCTATATTGATGACACCGCAACGAAGCAAGTTGCTTACTATGAACCTAGATAACCCGTGCTTTACAACTTCGCTTTCCGTGTGCATCCGTGCCATCAGGGAGAACCCCTACTCTCTGACCTGCGGGAAACATCCGGCACTAATCCATGCGATTTACGGAAGAATCATTCAATAGCCGCTCTTTCTTCCCTGACTCTATTATAAGTTTTAATCGTTTCTATCGAATTTTTAATATTAACCCTCGAGGATGCACCAAACAAAATAGATTCAATTCCATCCATTTCGCATACATATTCAATAGCTTCCCGGTAAGGTATGGTGCCGGCAGCAAATATCTGCATGGCAATCAGGCGGCACCGCTTCTGTGCAATTATCTTTTCATAGACTGATTTACCTCCCGACATTCTGAAGCCTGCCTTGTTAACGGAGGCGCATATTACCGGGTTTTCGATGCCAGCCTTCTCCAGAGTATCCAGCAACAGGGGAAGGTTCATCGTAATATATCCCGGTTCAGCATTGTATCTTTCTCGGATATAATTATGAAATCCTACGAGAAAATCAGTCATACCTAATCCAAGAAGCAAATCGGTAATCACATTTTGAATAAAAATTACCGGGGTAGAAATTCCCCGAAACATTTTCATTTCCGCATCCACCATCAATTCCATCATGGAAACGAAATCCTTCTTAACAAAAGCCAGTCCGCCTTATGTGAGGGTAATGATTATATTTCCCGGGAGATAATGTTTCAGCGAACCCATAATCCCCAACTCCGTTACCGCATTGGCATATTTATGGGCATAAGGCATACAGGGATAGATCTTAAAATCCAGGTATCTTTTGTCTCTCCTGATCGTCTCTCCTATTCCGATCATACGATCATGCGTGGTACACATAAAAGTATTGATGCCTTCCTCTACCACTATATCCAATACCGCTTTTACAGCCTCATTTGTTTTAAATTTAATTGACTGTTCTCTCGCCTTTCCATCCGAACTGTGGTTAATACCAAAAAACTGATTGTCACCAAAAATAATTCTGTCCATCTATCTAAAATCATTATTTTTTTAAATCAATTATTACTTGCATTATCGGCAATCAATACACTTATCAGCTC
>CAZFGP010000205.1:0-6357 GCA_964518685.1 uncultured Terrimonas sp. | reverse complement strand
CCCAAGACCTTGAAACAAGGTTTAAGGATGAAGATGACCCTTTCCGTTTCGTGATAGTTTGTGCCCCATGTGGATTACAGGATTTGACGTGCCTACCCTTTCTACCTTGTATTTAGACAAACCTTTGAAGTCACACACATTGATGCAAGCCATTGCAAGAGCCAACCGAATAAGCGAAGGCAAAAACAACGGTTTGATTGTGGATTATATTGAAACTTACACAGCTTTACTCGATGCTTTGGCAATTTACGGTTCAGGCGGAGATGAAAGCGGTGGCGGAGGAGACGAAAAACCCGAACCACCAGTAAAACCAAAAGAAGAACTCATCAAGCAATTGAAAGAAGCATTAGAAGCGACTGAAACATTTTTGCAAGACGAAGTGAATTTTGATTTGCAGGAACTCATCAACGCAGATGGTTTGCACAAATTGGCTGCAATGGAGAAAGCAGTAAATGCCGTTTATACCAACGACCTAACCAAAGGGAAATTTCTGGTTTTGGGAAGAGCGGTTTTTACAAAATATAAAGCCTTGCAACCCGACAAAGTGTTGAATCAATACGCACCGAGAAAGAACGCTATTGACGTAATCTACACAGCAATTGAAGACAATATTGAAAGTGCCGATGTTGCCGACATCATGCGTAAAATCCAAAACGTGGTGGATGAATCCATAGAAAATATGCTTGCGGAACCCGGTTTCCCCTCTCTGGAAGGGAGAGGGGTTGGGGGTGAGGGTATTGACCTAAGCGGCTTAAACTTCGACTTATTGGAGCAATACTTCCTAAAGACAAAAAATAAAAATGCAGCCGTTCAATCACTCAAAGACAAAGTTGAAAAGCAATTGAAACGAATGGTAGAGCGCAATCCTTTGACGGTAGACTATTACAAACGCTATCAGGAAATCATTGAAGCATACAACAGAGGAAAAGACGAAGCCGTAATCAAAGAAACATTCAGAAAACTGATTGAACTCGTTAACTCGTATTCAGAAGAAGAAGCCGACACCAAACGAGAAGGTCTGACGGACGAACAAAAAGCCATTTTCGACATCCTCAGACACGGTAAGAAGTTGGAAGAAAATGAGAAAAACGAAATAAAGAAAATATCAGTTGAACTTCTTGATGAACTTAAAAAAGACAAATTAAAAGTGGAGCAGGTTTGGGAAAAAGCAGAAACAACAGCAGCTGTTTATAGATATGTGAATGATACTTTATTCAAACAATTACCCTACCCAACTTATCAGACAGACGACATTGACTTAAAAACGAATTTGGTGTATGAACATTTAAAACATCAATATTTTGGAGGAGGAATGAGTATTTACGGGCAATATTAACCCCCGCCTTTTTTCTGATCAAGGTGCCGCTCGTGCGGGTGATCTGATTTTTCTAAAACATTCATGACGTGAAAAATGCCAGCTTTTGTGTATCCGTAGCAGGATATATGAATCAGAGAGTAAAGACAAACGTTATTGGCAGGAAGCGTCCTGTCAATAAGCGACCTTCAAGCCGCAATAATCAATATTATAGTCAGAAACCACTATACATTCTCTCGTTGGTCCGGGCTAAAACCAGAATTAGCATAAAATATTTATTTTATCGTGTACGATAACGAAAAGTTTATTATTTTCGGTAATGAATCCATTTTTTTAAAAATGGTTCAGATAGCGGCAGCATTAAGAATTGTCTTATCGTCAATACTTTGGAAGATATGGGCATCAGCGAAAAAGTATCACAACATATCAAAATACCCGGAATATAATTTTATCGTATTATTCAATTGTTTTTAACATGGAGCAGATAAAATCACAATCGAAGAGGCTTTATTCCTTGGATGCCCTTAGAGGATTTGATATGATATGGATCATGGGGCTTGGTTATGGTCTTAAACTCTTTGCCAAAGAGCAACAGACTCCTTTCTGGGATTTTATCTATCTGGAGTTTCATCATTCAGACTGGTTCGGTCTTGTTTTCTGGGATTTGATTTTCCCTCTGTTTATTTTTATTGCCGGAGTTGCCACTCCTTTTTCAGTTGGAAAGCATTTAAGCCAGGGGATATCAAAATCGAGTTTGTTAATAAAAGCATTAAAGAGAGCAATGCTTCTCTATATTCTCGGCTTCCTGTTAGCAAATAATGGAATTCAATTATGGAATCTTTCCGAGGCAAGGTTTACCGGCGATTTGGCTAAGATAGGATTCTCCTATTTTTTTGGCGTAGCCATTTATCTGTATGCCAGCCGGCGTTGGCAGGTTATTTGGCTGCTCGCCATTTTAACCGGTTACTGGTTGTTGTTAAAATTCACTTCGGCCCCGGGTTATCCTCCTGGTGATCTTTCCCAACAGGGTAATTTTATTTCGCATCTTGAACGGTCTTTCATGCCCGGCAAACTTAGCCGGATATTTTACGACCAGAGTGGTTTTTTTAATAACGTAAATGCTATTCCGAATATGTTGGGTGGCGTATTAACCGGCACCTTTCTAATGAGTGTCAAATACAACGAGAACAAAAAGACGGTTTATATGCTTTTGGCCGGCGCTGTTTGTGTGTTGTTGGGCTGGCTTTGGAATTTAGATTCGCCATTTAGTGAAAGTTTATGGACAAGTTCCTTTGCACTGGCAACAATCGGATGGAGTCTTATCCTGATGGCAATATTTTATTTTATTATTGATGTGAAGGGGTATAAAAAATGGGCATTTTTTCTAAAAGTAATCGGGATGAATCCCATTCTTATTTATATCTCACCATTTTTCATTGACTGGGATTTTACCACAAAAGCGTTTATGGGGTGGGCAATAGATTTATCCAATAAAGAATGGGTGAATTTGGTTTATTGGACAGCCCAGGTTGGGATAAAATGGATGTTTTTGTATTTCTTGTATAAGAAGAAAGCTTTTTTACGAGTTTAAGCAAACCCCAATAATACGTGTAGGGGTAATATAAATTAAGAAAAGGAGGTGATTTTTCTTTCCCGAAAGAGAATACAGATTGCTACCATCTCATCAGGGGGAGATGATGTGTTCCATGCAACCTTACTTTTGTGATAACAAGAATGCCAGGGAAAAACGGTTTCTGTAATCTATTTGTTTACACTAACTGGATAGGGATATGGGTATGGATATGGGTATGGCTTGTACCGGGGCTTGGGTGAAAGGTGATAATCCCTTCCTTCTTTCCACCATTCGGGCTTTTCATTACTGAACGATGCCTGCGAATCCGCTGCATCATCCGGCAGTGGGCTGTTTTTATTATCCCAGATAAATACGTCTCCATCTGACTGGGGTGGAATTGATCCTGAATGATCCGGACCAAATTGTTTACCGCTTTTATATCCCGGACCATATACCACCGGGTAGGGTTGTTGGGTATTTCCCAGGTACCAGTTTGACAACCGAACTGCATAACGATAGCCTTTTACGGTGTTATTATAAACCAATGCATCCCCGTTTCTTACACCAAATCCAGCAGTCTCCAGTTTATTTGCGGTGTCCTGCCGGTTCTCTTTCTGTATTGGAATATTGTTTAAGTAGGTGGTATTTATTAAAATATTGTTGTAAGCTTCCATAGCTCTGGTTCCGAAAGCGTCGCCATTTCCGGGTCTTGCTTCGTGCATGTCAATAGCATGACCACCCGAAGCAGCAATGTTATTTAGTATTTTATTATACCTAACCACAAACAAGGCACAACCGCTTGATGCAACGGAGTGGCCGTGATAATCAAAAACATTTTCTTCTATAAAAATAAAATTCGATGACCCAAATTGGGGATCATCTACCCATTGTTTACCCGAAGAGGTTATAACAACACCATAACCTAATCCAAATCGGGCATTATAATAAAATTCATTTTTTCTAATTAACCCTCTTGCCAATGTATCTTTATGCCTCACAGAAATACCTGCATTCCCAAAATATTCAAACCGGCAATTTTCAATTACAAAGTCTAAGCATTCAAACATCCTGATCCCAATCGTAGAAGCCCTGGACCCTGCTCCCCGAAAAGCAACAGCGGGCTTCTTACCCCTAAAACAAATTCCTGAAACTAAAATATTACTGGGTTTGTCGTTTTGGATATTGAAGAAGAAAATATACCGCCAGTCTCTTTGTGAAAAAACTGAATCCGGAACTGCTTCAGACCGGTATAAAATTGTTTTTTTTAACCCCTTTCCCAAAAAGGAGATAAACTTTGTAATTTGAACGCTTGCATTGATTACAAATTCACCTTCCGGTAAAATTACCCTGTCGCCATCCAGGGCTTCATCTACTGCTTTTTGAATGGCCGGTTGAATGTCATTGTGATTTCCAGGGCTTCTTACCACTATGTCCTTCGCAAAAGCAGTTTGAGATAGTGATAAAATAATAAACAGACCAGCAAAAGTCTTATTGAGCACATTGAGACCCGTAATTTTCATTTTTGGTTTCTCCATTTTAATTCGATCAGGTTAAACCCATCTTACCTGTTTGACGTACGATTTTTTGAAATCAATCTCCTCATTTAAAATTATAATTTTAATGATGCACAGAAGGGAATGCTGCATAGAAACCGATCATTGAAAATCGAATCAATAAAAGTTCGTTATTTATATCGGTTTTCTGCGTTCACCCAGGTTGTTTTTGGAATTCCGACTTTGGTTGCCAGTTCAATGGTATGAGACATTATTTTTGTTTCGATATCAAATTCCCAGGGTGTTAAAAATTGTCCTCCGTATAGTACTTCATAATTTCCTTCATGAAACATAGCGGTTGTAGGAATATAATTCAATTCCCTGGTATAAGTTGTATAGCCAAAAACGAAAGCATCAAGTCCGTAAATTTCTTTTATGTTGATAGAGTAACCTACCACTAACTCGCCGGCCAAACCAAAAATAGCCTGGTCGCCCAAACTCCATACCATGATGGGGTAGGGAAAAGTATCGCGGAGTTTGCCCACTTCATCATACGTTTTAAGACGTTTTTGTGCCCGTATAATTTCATAAGCGGCCATACGTGACGCAGTAGTATCATTGATGATTTTTATTAACTCTACCCTGGTGGGTGGTTCTTTTGCTAAATGCAGATTGAACTCTTTATAGCCGGTAATCGCTTTGCTGATTAGTGGTTTCATTACTTTTTCTGAATCCTCAATCACTGTTTCAACAGCAAGAGCGAGTTCTCCGCCATATTGTTTTGCGAGTGCAACCCTATCCCGCGGAAGGGGGTTTTGGTCGCCACCGGCACCTTGAAAAAATATGGCAGTAGCTCCGGGATAGGCTTTCTCTAAATCTATTTGTGCATAGCCCGCATAGTCTCCTGACCATAAATACGCATGAAGTGTGGTATTATGACAGGCGTAGCCAAAAAGAATCGCATTTATGTTGTTATGTTCATCTACAACTTTAATAACGGGAACGGAAAAATCGTTTGGACCTTCTAAAGAAAAACTTTTCCACAGTACAGCTTCCTCCGGAGTACTTCTTCTGTTTACAGCGAATTTTGTCATTCCGTTTCCTGAAAAGACTTTCGCTGGTTTCAAAGACTCTAATGCATCTCCTATTACTTTTATTAGTTTCAGTTCAAGGTCTTTAGTGTAGTCCACAATCATCTTTTGCATATCCTCACCATAGCAGCCACATAAGCCCGGCTCCATATTCAAATTAGTAGTTGGTCCTGAATGATTATGAGAACAATTCAGCATGATTTGGTCATTTTCCAGTCCGTATTTCTTTTTTATTGCGGATCTTACGTGAAGCGATACGCCTTCTCTGATGCCACCAAGATCCATTCCAACGAAAACAACTTTTTTCCCGTTTTCGTCCTGTAACGCCAGGGCTTTTGCCCAGATGTCCGTTAGCCTTCCTGTAGCCGGATGAGTGCGGGAAGCAAAACCTCCAATCCACATGTTGAGCGGGGGATTGATATTGATTTTCGCAACGCCGGCCTTCCATTGATAAGAAGCCTGTGCAGGTTTTTTTTGTGCAAAACAAGGGATTGATACTATCATTAGTGCCAGTCTCAATATTAATGATATCACCGGTAATTGCTTTTTCATACTTATAATTTTGAATTGAGGTAAAAATCTTCTATCAAACGTATTTAGTTAAGTAGGTCTTTCCTATTGTTGCCTGCTTTTACCGATACTTTTGTACAAAAGCAGCAAGTGAAACACCCATATTCGGATAATTCGGATAGGGATGGCCATTTCCGGTTTGTATTTTGATGGATTCTGCCCCCTGATATTCTGAATAGGGCTTAGTATATTTTTCTTCTGTTGAAAGATTAAAGCCAAATAGTTTATCTATGGAAATCCCGGTATCTACCACGTATATGTTTTCGGACTCTTTTCTGTCAAAGTTCTCAATGATGTTCCTGCGAAGCTCCCACA
>CAZFGP010000204.1:0-6509 GCA_964518685.1 uncultured Terrimonas sp. | reverse complement strand
GAGGATGGTCATACTTTAGAAATGTTAAGGGAAAGAGGGATTATTTTTTCAAGGGGAGGAATATTAAGATTTAAAAAGAGGCCTATTGACATTATTGAGAAGCATATTGGGGGTTTTTATCTTTATCTGGTCAGTTTATTTTACCAAATCATTTTGTTCGCAAAATTCCTTAGAATTGTGTCTGGAGAACCTATGAGAAAATATATTTCTATGGTTGTTTTTTGTTTTATTTTCTCACTGCCTATATTTTTCCTTGCAGTGGATTGGGGTAGGTGGCTTTATATTCATTTTGTTTTATTTTCAATAACCCTTATCTCTTTATTGGAAGTGAATCTTAAGTGGGAAAGTAGCGCGATAAAGAGAAAAGATATAACAATAAAAAACCTGTTTTGGATTACGCTTAGTTTGTCTGTATGCATGAAACATACAGCTATTGGGATTTCTGTTAGTAAGTTTTTGACAAGTATCTTTTAAAATGCAGATTACTTCCCCAATATTTTTCCGTTTTATTTCAGACTGGGTGTTAGATTTCTTCCCGTAATTTTGACCCATGCAGAAGGTAATTTTCGAAGATTTAGGAATTATAGATTATAAGTCCGCGTGGGATTATCAGGAATCCATCTTACATGCACAATTAGCAGCAAAAGCAGAAAAACGGGAGAAGGATATCCAATCAGGAGTTTCGGTTACCGGTTCCGGAGATACACAACATTATTTTTTATTATGTGAGCACCCCCCGGTTTATACTTTAGGTAAAAGCGGTCATTCAGAGAATATTTTGGTTAGCAAAGATTATTTAACAAAAAAGGGAATTGAGGTGTACCGGACCAACAGGGGAGGAGATATTACCTATCATGGACCCGGTCAAATCGTGGGCTATCCTATTCTCGATCTCGAAAAATTTTATACGGATATCGGGAAATATATTCATAATCTGGAAGAAGTGATAATACGCACCCTGAAATTCTATGGGATAAAAAGTGAACGGTCTAAGGGAGAAACGGGCGTATGGATTGAACCTTCATCGAAAGGTAAAGAAAGGAAAATCTGTGCTATAGGTGTAAGATGCAGCCGGTGGATAACCATGCACGGTTTTGCTTTGAATGTGAATACCGATCTGAGTTATTTCAAGGATATAATACCCTGTGGCATCACTAATAAACAAGTAACCTCAATAGAAAGAGAACTTGGTTATAATCCCGGATTGTCCGGGGTAAAGGAGAGGTTGAAAATCTGTTTTGAAGAAGTGTTTGATTGTGCTTTAAAGCCAGCCGCGGAAACTAACCTTTAGGGTATTCTTACCTTATTTTTTTCTTTTAGTACCCCATTTTCAAACAATTCGAAGTTGAACCAGCCGGCATGCAAAAAGTTTGATTTATCCAAAGTGAAATATGAAGCTTTCACCTGGTTGATTTCAAAGATTGGTTTTCCGCTTGTATCAAAAAAACGTATTTTAAAATTGTCAGGCCTGTCTGCAGGTAGTACGATGGTGATATCTCCATAAGGATTTGTAAAAACGAAGCTTGACGGTCTATAGGTTTCTGGTCGTGACACATTAAATTGATTAGATTTTAATCCATCGCTCCTTTTTTTAATAGTTGACGATGTAGCTGATTCAGGCTGGTAAGATTTGGTAAGACTTTCGGTTGAGCCTTCATTTTCCTGTATGACTGCACTGTCCGGAACCGTTTTCCCCGGGGAGGTTGGAGTATTTGATGCGCTTATTTTATCATTTCCCTGAGTGTTGGGTTTAGGAACATTTACGATTACCGGGGGAATAAATTTATGTGGTTTTTGAGATTTGGTGAAAACATATTCTCCTTTATCCAAAAGAATATAAAGTTTATAATAAGAGGAATCATTAGGTGCATTATTGTCGAGAAAACCATTGGTTACCGAGGATGGGTCTGGTAAAGTAAGAATAGTCTTGAAGTTTTTTAAACTGTCCGAAGACCGCTGAACACTTATTTGCTTTATTATTGGAAAATTATTTACCCAGCTTAGGATGATTTTCCCATTCCGGTTGATAACGGAAAAATGGGGAAGGGTGTCCTGACCGTTGATTTCACTGTAAAATGAAACCAACACGATACAGAGAAAAAGTCGGGAAATCATATTCATATTAGAAATATCAAAACACTAACGCTAAAACTATTGCAACAAATATAGGGTTACAACTATTATTAAAATATTAAAATTGCAAAATACCGGGGCTCAATGATAAATTACCCTGCAACCCACCACTATGAATGGCCAGGATATGCGACTGTGGCGGAAAATAATCTTTCTCTATCAGATCGAAAATACCATACATCATTTTAGCAGTGTACACAAAGTCCAGAGGAATATGGTTGATATGGTAGAAGATGTTCATAAATGTTAACAATTCCGGACTATGTTTGGCAAAACCTCCAAAATGGTAATCATGAATAATGTGTACTCGTTCAGGAAGAGAAGAATTGAGCAGGAATTGAATTTCATGCTCCAGATCAAAGTTGTTTTTCATAGCGCTGATTCCGATAATCTGTTGATCAGAGCCGGTTGACTGTATTAGTCCTGCCAGGGTTGTACCGGTACCAATTGCTGATATTATATGGGTAAAAGAAGGTGTTTCTGCAGTAGTTATTATTTCCGCGGCTCCCTTCATTCCCAATAATCCATACCCCCCTTCTGGAATCGGATACACTCTTCCAAACTGCTTTTTAAAATATTCAGGTGATGCAGTTCTCTTAATTAATGCAAATTCATTTCTAGGTAAGAATATCAGTTGCATGCCAAGTGCTAAGGCTTCCTGAAGCGTATGTGACCACTGTCGTGGTTCCTCACCTCTTATTATTCCAATAGCTTTAAATCCTGTTTCTATGGCTGTAAATGCTGTTGCTGCAATATGATTGGAAAAAGCCCCGCCAAAAGTGAGGATAGTGTTGAAGCCAAGGTTTTGGGCATCCTGAAGATAATATTTCAGCTTAAACCATTTGTTTCCCGAAATGACGGGGTGGAGATGATCCAGGCGAAGTACAGAAAGTTGGATATTTTTTTTCCGGATTTTAGGGGTGCCCACCTCGGAAATGAAAATACGATCTGTTTGCATGATTTCGTTTTCCTTCAGTTTACTGCTGTAATATATTGAAATTTTCTATGCTGAATTTTTCATTATTATTTTGTCTTAGAGTTATATTGGAGGTAATTGTTTTGCACTACATTTTTCATTGCTATACCAATGAAAGATAGTTCCCAATACAAAAATTCGGATACTCGTTCTCGCAACGCAGGATGAAGGTGCGTTCGGTTTCGGCAATTATTTATCAATGCTTGCTCCGGCAGACAGATATTCAGCATTCAGCCTTGCAATATTTCCTACGGATATTTCTTTAGGACATACCGCTTCACAGGCTCCGGTCATGGTACATGAGCCAAACCCTTCTTTATCCATTTGATCAATCATATTGAGTACCCTGGATTTCTTTTCCGGAACCCCTTGTGGTAATAATGCCAGTTGCGCCACTTTAGCAGAAACAAACAACATTGCCGAACTGTTTTTGCACGCTGCAACACAGGCGCCGCAACCAATACAGGCAGCAGCTGAAAAAGCCTGATCTGCTTTTTCCTTCTCCACCGGGATAGCATTGGCATCCACTGCGCTTCCCGTATTTACAGAAACGTATCCACCCGCCTGAATGATTCGGTCAAATGCGCCTCTGTCAACCATCAGGTCTTTGATTACCGGGAAGGCATTAGCACGCCAGGGTTCAACCACAATAGTGTCTCCGTCTTTAAAAGCGCGCATGTGCAACTGACAGGTGGTAGTACCGTGCCAGGGTCCGTGAGGACGTCCGTTGATATACATAGAACACATACCACAGATGCCTTCCCGACAGTCGTGATCAAAGGCAATAGGTTCTTTATTTTCTTCAATTAACCGTTCATTAAGCACGTCAAACATCTCGAGAAACGACATTTCAGAAGAGATATCCTTTGCCTCATAAGTTTCAAAATGTCCTCTCGTGCTTTGATTTTTTTGTTTCCACACCTTTAGGGTGAGGTTCATTGTATAATGTTCCATAGTCAATATGAAAATGTGTTAAATGTGATAAATGTACAAATGGCCTCTGTTTCATCTATTAATTTTGGGAATAATTCGAATCAATTCCTTGATAAGGAGGTTATAAAGAACTATTTTTGGAATAACTCCCGCACTTTTTACAAACCATCAACCCATAAAGTGTTTCATTAGCTTCCTCAATAAAAATCAAACATTTTGTGAATAAAATCTCTCCAACTTTCAGCTCGCTGAGCTTCAAAGACATTAGCACCATAGGTTAGCCTTTTGTCATTGGGATAGGTATTTCCTCATTTTCTCCTCCATTTGTTGGGGCAGCACATTTTCACATTACTTATAATTCCTTTGTGTTGGTTTAGAAAGTTCAAAATCTAAATGTTCCTTATGGAGTTCCCACTGATTTTCATCTTTTTGTTCCCATGCAGATACGTGCTGGAAATTATCATCCTGGCGTAGCGCTTCTCCATCTGGCGTTTGACTTTCTTCACGGAAATGGCAGCCACAGCTTTCTGTTCTGTTTAGGGCATCTACACACATCAATTCGCCCAATTCCATAAAATCAGCCACCCGATTGGCTTTATCCAATTCAGGGTTCATTTCTCTAATTTCGCCCGGGATTTTCAGGTCACTCCAAAATTCTTTTCTCAAGGCCCGGATTTCTTCAATGGCTTCCTTTAGTCCTTTTTCATTACGGGCCATCCCGCATTTTTCCCACATGATTTTTCCAAGTCGTTTATGAAAGGTTTCAACTGATTGCTTTCCTTTGATATTCATCAGTTTATTGATTCTGTCGCTCACTGCTTTTTCCGCAGTTTCAAAGGCTTCATGCGTTGTGGGGATAGGCTTCACGGAAATTTCATTAGCCAGATAATTTCCTATAGTATAGGGTATAATAAAATAACCGTCGGCTAAACCCTGCATCAGTGCTGATGCGCCTAACCTGTTGGCTCCATGATCACTGAAATTACATTCCCCCAGAGCATACAAGCCCTGTATGGAGGTCATCAACTCATAATCAACCCATAATCCGCCCATGGTATAATGAACGGCGGGATAAATGCGCATAGGTACTTCATAGGGGTTTTCCCCGGTAATCCGTTCGTACATATCAAACAGGTTGCCGTACTTTTCTTTAACCACCTCTTTTCCTAACCGAACCAGCGTTTCGGTATCCGGATTTTCTATTCCATGATGACTGGCTTCTGCTTTTCCATATTTATTGATCAGGTTGTACCGGAAGTCGAGATAAACTGCCTGTTTTGTTGTACCCACACCATAACCCGCATCACATCTTTCTTTAGCTGCTCTTGAAGCCACATCGCGAGGTACCAGATTGCCAAAAGCAGGGTACCTTCGTTCCAGATAATAATCCCGATCTTCTTCGGGAATATCATTTGCCTTTCGTGTTTCATTTTGATTTTTGGGTACCCATATCCTACCATCATTACGCAGAGACTCGGACATCAGCGTCAGTTTGCTCTGGTGATCTCCGGTTACAGGAATGCAGGTAGGATGTATTTGGGTGTAACAGGGGTTGGCAAAAAATGCGCCTTTTTTATGGGCTTTCCATGCAGCGGTAACGTTACTTCCCATTGCATTGGTGGAAAGATAAAATACGTTTCCATATCCGCCTGAACAAAGTAATACCGCATGCCCGAAAAATCGTTCCAATTCTCCTGTAATCAGGTTACGACAAATGATACCTCTTGCTTTGCCATCAATAATCACCACATCCTGCATTTCATGACGCGCGTACATGGTAACGTTTCCCAATGACACCTGTCGTTCCAAAGCCTGATATGCACCCAGCAGCAGTTGCTGTCCCGTTTGTCCTGCAGCATAAAAGGTTCTTTTTACCTGTACTCCACCAAAAGAACGGTTATCCAGCAACCCGCCATACTCCCGGGCAAAAGGTACGCCCTGTGCCACGCACTGGTCAATAATATTGGCGCTAACCTCTGCCAGCCGGTAAGTATTGGCTTCCCGCGAACGATAGTCGCCCCCTTTAAGGGTATCGTAGAAGAGTCGAAAAACAGAATCGCCATCGTTTTGATAATTCTTGGCAGCGTTGATTCCTCCCTGCGCAGCAATGGAATGGGCTCTGCGAGGAGAATCCTGAAAGCAAAATGCTTTTACACGATAGCCTAACTCCGCTAAGGTGGCGGCTGCGGAAGCGCCTGCCAATCCGGTGCCTATCACAATTACTTCAAGTTTGCGTTTGTTGGCAGGATTTACCAGCTTAACATGTCCCTTGTAGTCATTCCATTTGCGTTCTGTAGCTCCTGAAGGTATTTTTGAATCCAACATAGTGTTAAATACGTTGATGAAGTTTCCGGAATTATTCTAATTTATTGTATCCATCCAAGATAAATAGAAACAGGCATCATAGCAAAAGCTAAAGGCACAATTATAGAGAATGCCGTACCTGTTGCGTGTACGATACGAACAT
>CAZFGP010000203.1:0-6518 GCA_964518685.1 uncultured Terrimonas sp. | reverse complement strand
AGAAGGTTTCCTTATAAATTAAAGGATGAGAGCCTAGCCCTGATCCGAATAAAGGGCTTTCCATAAATGAGTCCCGGGCAATGGCATAATTAGAATACAGAGCAAAAGTGCTTGAATTAGCCTTACCTGCTTCCTTTGCCTGAATTTCGTTTGACAAAAAAAGTGAAGTGGTATCGAAAAATCGCACTCCAATTAAATCGATATTTTCGATAAGATACACAATAGATAAAGTAACGGGTATAATCAGGACTGGTAACAATAATAACCGACTTTTACGGGTATTGAAAAAATCGTTGATATATAACGAACAGAATACTCCAAGGGCAAAGCCCAATACTGCTACTGATGAATAAGTAACCAAATAACATAAGGCAATTATCAACAATCTGAATTTGTTGCTTCGCCATGTGGCATTAAAAAAGCAGAGATAATAAACTACAGCGGGGGTTAGTGCGATGGCAAGGAAAAATGGTTCACCCATGATGCCATATTCACGGTATAATCCAGGTCCTGCAAAATTCAAAGTAGTGAGATGAATACCTGTGTAATGGAGAAGATTGTCTATAACCCCATGCAGTGCAACCCAAAAAGCAAAAAGCAGGTAATAGCTGAATATTTTTCTGATGTTGAATTTTAAAACATATAGCGCGTTATAATAAACCAGGGCAGTAAATACAATTCCAATTACCTGTTTCACGTACTCATATCCCAGTATGTTTTTATAAAAGGTGATAAAGAATCCCGATAAGAATATCGCTAATGTACCAGCAATAAACCAACGCGGGGGACTTACAATTTTACCGGTTTGAACAAAAAGAGTAATTAAGAATAATAGAAAAATTGGATAATAATAATAGAAATCAAAAGGGAGAACTCCCCTCAGTGCTTTATCGAGAAAAACAGAAAATATACAGGCAATAGCCAGCCACTCTGTAAAAGTTTTTCTTTTCTCCATTTCATTCACTTAAAATGCAAAGTAACTGTATTTGGTTATTGGGGCTTAATAATTTTCATACCATCACTTTATGTGCGGCATAGCAGGGATTTTACATTTTAACCAGCAAGGAATACAGGAGCGTGCCATTCGGCAAATGACTACTGAACTGGCACACCGCGGACCAGATGCCGAAGGTGTTTTTATTGAAAACGAAATGGCTCTTGGTCATCGCCGGCTTTCTGTTATCGACCTTTCCACTGCTGCCAATCAGCCATTTACTGATCATTCAGGGAGATACGTAATCGTTTTTAATGGCGAAATGTATAATTACAAGGAGGTAAAAGCACAGATACGCAACTATCCTTTTCAAACCACCAGTGATACGGAGACCCTGCTGGCAGCCTATGCCAATTGGGGTACGGATTGCTTGCAGCATTTTAAGGGTATGTTTGCTTTTGCGATTTGGGATAAGCAGGAAAAAGAATTGTGCTTGGTGCGCGACCGGTTGGGAGTGAAGCCTTTGTATTATTATAAGGATGAGGAAAAATTCATCTTCGCATCTGAAATCCGGGCAATTCTTGCCAGCGAATATGTGAAAAAACAGATTAATCCAAAGGCATTATTCGAATATCTTTCCTACCAGTCGGTTAGCTATCCGCTAACTATGGTAGAAGGTATACATCAGTTGGAAGCGGGAGCCTATTTAAAAATAAAGCAGGGGAAAGCAGAATTGGTAAAATATTGGAATCTGCTGAACCGCGAACATGTATTTGAATACGAGGATGCCCAGGCTATTCAAAAAAATATTAAGCACCTGCTTGGTGAGTCAGTGCAACGCCGCCTGGTTAGCGATGTACCTGTGGGTGCGTTTTTATCGGGAGGAATAGATTCGAGCGTGGTAGTCGGACTCATGTCAGAAATGGCAGGGGTTAAGCCTGCCACTTTCAATATCTCCTTTTCTGAAAAGGAGTTTGATGAATCGAAATATGCAGAAATCATAGCACGAAAGTTTAATACAAATCATACCCGGATACAATTGACTCCTACCGCTATGCTGGAAGAATTAGACAATGCACTCTCGGCGATGGATACCCCCAGTGGCGATGGGGTGAACAGCTACGTTGTGTCCGGGGCAATAAAAAATGCAGGTATAAAAGTTGCGTTATCGGGGGTTGGAGGAGACGAATTGTTTGCAGGTTACCCCATCTTTGACCAGTTTCAAAAATTACATGCCAGAAGTGGATGGTGGAGATTTACTGCCCTACCCAGAAAGATAGCCGCCTCGCTTCTTTTCCCAGGAAGATTTTCAAATAAAAAGTATCGCTTACAACAATTAATAAATGGGCCGTCGCTCGGCATTGAATACGTGTACCCGGTATTAAGGCAAATGCTATCTCCGCAATTGGTGAAACGATTAACAACCATTGCAGTAAACGATAATACGGCACTGCAACAATACCTCCATGAAAACAAAGATCAACTCCACCAGTTGCCTGTACTTAGCCAGGTATCGGCAGCAGAGTATATGGGCTACACACAGCATACCCTATTAAAAGACACTGACCAAATGAGTATGGCTGTAGCGCTGGAAGTACGGGAACCGTTTTTTGACAGCGACCTGGTGGAATATGTGCTGGGCATACCAGACAAGTTCAAACAGCCGGTGTATCCCAAGAGTCTGCTGGTGGAATCAGTAAAACCTCTCCTACCCGATGAGATCGTATTTCGGAAAAAGCAGGGCTTTGTATTTCCATGGAATATCTGGATGAGAAATGAATTACGATCATTTTGCGCAGCGCATATAAACCGTTTGTGCGAAAGGGAGTTTATAAACAGCCGCAACTTACAGTATTACTGGAATAGCTTTTTGAATAACAACCCTGCTATTCGTTGGATGGATATCTGGCTTTTTGTGGTACTGGAATATTGGTTGGAAAAAAACAGAATAGATGGGTAATCCAAAAAAAATCCTGCTCTTCACTGACTGGTACGAACCGGGTTTTAAAGCCGGTGGACCTATCCGTTCCTGTGTGAATTTTGCCAATCAGATGAAAGAAGATTATGAACTTTATATCTTCACCGGCGACAGGGATTTGAGAGATGCAGATCCCTATCCGGAAATTGAGGTAAATACCTGGATGGAGAAAGACGGGCTGGAAGTATTTTATGCCTCCCCGGCAGCGCTCAACTGGGAAAGCATTCTGGCACAGATACAACAGATAAAGCCCGACTACCTTTATCTCAATAATATGTACTCCCGGTATTTTACCATCTATCCCCTGCTGTTCAGGCGGCTGGGACTGACCAAAGCTCAGGTGGTGTTGGCGCCAAGAGGCATGTTGCAACAAGGAGCCATACATTTCAAAACGGGAAAGAAAAAGATTTTTCTCAGGCTGTTGAATTTTTTAGGGATACCTAAGTTGATTTACGCCCAGGCTACCGACGAACAAGAAAAAGAAGACATTCATAAGTACCTTCCCCGTATCAAAAAGGTGATGGTAATTCCAAATTTTTCTTCCGGGATAGAAGATAAAGTCATTCCTATAAAGAAAAATCCGGGCGAGCTAAGGGTATTATTCATTTCGCGCATCGCAGCTAAAAAAAACGTGTTGTTCTTTCTCTCCCTGCTCACCCAGCTACCCGCTACCATCAATGTAGCTTTCACAATAAGAGGAGGGATAGAAGATGATAACTATTGGCAGGAGGGAAAAAAAATAATTGGTCAACTCCCAAATAATATATCGGTGCATTATGAAGGTCCTGTAAACAATAGTGAGGTAAGCTCTGTTATTCATCAACATCATCTTTTTGTGTTACCTACGCTAGGCGAAAATTTCGGACATGCCATTTTTGAAGCTTTAGCTGCCGGTCGGCCGGTACTGATCAGCGATCAAACGCCTTGGCGGAATCTATCGGAGCAGCATGCCGGCTGGGACCTTCCACTCGATGAGCCTGCGGTTTTCGTACAGGTGTTGCAGCAGGTGGCAGACATGAACAATGATGAATTTCAGCAATGGTGTACCGGCGCCTGGCAGTATGCGAAAGAATTTGCAGAAAGCTCCGGACTGAAGGAAAAATATAAGGAGTTATTCAGTTAGTTCCGTCTTTGCGAGGCGTAGGAAGATTGCAGAACGACGAGAAAACATACACGCCGAAGCAAACTTATAGAAGCGAAGCGCATTCAAGATGAGCATCTGGTTGAAAAAAGAGATTACTTTGACCCTTAATAATATTCACAAAATATTTTAATCTGTTCAGGGGTCTCGTAATGACGTGTCGGAATAAACACATTTCCTAATGGCTTTTGCAAAGGGCGGCTTCGTTTATATCATAACCAATAAACACCATACCGTACTGTACACTGGTGTTACCAGCGACTTGCAGGTAAGAACAAGACAACACAGAGAAAAATTTTATCCCAAAAGCTTTTCGGCAAGATATAATATAGACAAGTTGGTTTATTACTGTTTCTTCCCCGGTATTGAAGAAGCTATAGAAGAAGAAAAACGGATTAAGGCAGGTAACAGAGCTGCCAAAATCAGAATGATAGAAAATATGAATCCGGAGTGGAAGGATTTGTGGGAGGAGGTGAGATTGTGGTAGATTATCCCGGCTTGCGAGGCGTAAACCGATGCCAGAAACTTGACCAAATAGTACACGCCGAAGCCCTTATCAACAACGTCTTCGCGAGATGTCAACTGATCTGCGGTCTTTTGAAAAATTATTACACATCGAAGCGAGCCGTAAGTGAGCGGAGCGCCCACGAAGATGCTCATTATCAAACCAATTACAACTCGTTGCGCCACAAGAAGATTACTTCGCCTTGTGAAATGATTACTCAGTTTCCAAAATCATCCGGGGGCTCGTAATGGCGGTGGGGTTGCTTCGTAAAGCAAATTGTGAAGGAGAAGCAGTTTGTCCTTAGTTTCGCATCGGCTGTCATTAAAATCGAACCTTGATATAATAAGTTTCTGCAGAAATTATGCTGCAAACCGACCTCAGCACATATAATAATGATTGGTATAAACCTACTATTGGAGCGGGTAAAATAAAACAGGTTTTATGGTATTTTACCAATGTTTTATTTTTTCTTAATCCCTTTAATCCCTGGTCTGGTTTAAAATGTCTGTTGTTAAAAGCCTTCGGAACCCAATTAGGTAAAGGAGTGGTAATAAAACCGGGAGTTAATATCAAATATCCGTGGAAACTTATAGTAGGTAATTATTGCTGGATAGGAGAATTAGTATGGATTGACAACCTGGCGCCTGTTCGGATAGGCGATAATGTATGCATCTCACAAGGCGCGATGTTGCTTACCGGAAATCATAATTATAAAAAGAGCGGCTTTGATTTGATGGTTGGGGAGATCAATCTCGAAAATGGAGTTTGGATTGGAGCAAGAGCCGTGGTTTGCCCGGGCGTCACTGCCTATTCCCATTCAGTACTGAACGTAGGTTCTGTGGCTACCCGAAATTTGGGAGCCTACACTATCTATTCGGGAAATCCGGCAACTGCTCGAAAGCACAGAATAATTTCTAACGGTTAATCCCTGACCCACTCCCATGAAAATCTCCCTTATCACCGCCACCTTTAACAGCGCCGCTACCATAAAGGATACCCTGCAAAGTGTGCAACGCCAGGATTTTCCGGAGATAGAACACCTGATAATAGACGGCGGATCGGAGGATGAGACCTTACAAATCGTCAGAGATTTTCCACATGTCGCTAAAATAATCTCCGAAAAAGACAACGGCATCTATGATGCCATGAACAAAGGAATTGCTACTGCAACCGGCGATATTATTGGCATTCTAAATTCGGATGACGTGTATGCAAGCCAAAGGGTCATTTCCTCTGTGGCGAAAGTCTTTGAAAATCCGGCAGTACAATGCAGCTATGGCAACCTGCAGTTTGTGCAGCGCGATAATCTGAACTCGGTCTTTCGCACCTGGAAGGCGGGCAGTTACAGTAAACGGAGTTTTTATTTTGGCTGGATGCCACCGCATCCTACTTTTTTTGCCCGAAAAGAAGTGTACAAGGCAGCAGGAATTTTTAACCTGGAGTTAGGCTCTGCCGCTGATTATGAACTTATGTTGCGCATTTTATTGAAGCATAATATCCCCGCAGTTTATATCAACGAGGTGATGATCAAAATGAGGATTGGAGGGGTAAGTACGGCTTCTTTAAGAAACCGGCTGCAAGCAAACCGAAACGACCGGCTGGCATGGAAGATCAACGATCTTGAACCTTATTTCTTTACTTTGTATCTGAAACCGTTGAGGAAACTGGGGCAGTTTTTGAAAAGAGGCTGAGGGAAAGAGAAGGCAGGATGTTCTTGAAATGTGCGCCGTTTGCGGTCGGCACCGAAGGTCAGACCACAAAACCAAAAAACATCCTCAAAGCAAACCGGTCTGACGCTGGTGCGTACCGACCAGTTTGCGGTCGGCACCGAAGGTCAGACCGCAAAACCGAAAAACACCCTCAAAGCAAACCGGTCTGACGCTGGTGCATACCGACCAATTTTGCGGTCGGCACCGAAGGTCAGACCGCAAAACCAAAAAACACTCTCAAAGCAAACCGG
>CAZFGP010000202.1:0-6545 GCA_964518685.1 uncultured Terrimonas sp. | reverse complement strand
TTATCAATAAACCCATCGGTATATTCAAATGAGGAACCCTCAGGCATAGTTACCGACATCCGAAACTTACTGCGATCTTCCATTGGGGCAAGTTCAGATTTTAATCCGCCGCCAATTTTCCAAATCATAGCTCCACAAATGGCAATAATAATCAACGCCACCCACTTCACATTCATGAACAACTGCAACAAACGATGATACCCGTTCTCCATCCCCTTAAAGAAGGGTTCGGTTACCCGGTAAAACCAGCTATGGGTATGCGTTTTATGGGCAAGCTTCACATTCAACACAGCCGTAAGCGTAAGGGAAACGAAGGCCGAAACCAGTACTGCACCTGCCACTACAATTCCAAATTCACGAAAGAGCCTTCCCACAAAACCTTCCAGAAATATAATGGGCAGGAAGATAACAGCAAGGGTAATGGAGGTGGAAATAACAGCAAAATAAATCTCTTTGGAGCCCTCCTTTGCTGCCTGCCACTTGTTCATCCCCTGCTCAATCTTCTTATATATATTTTCCGTAACTACTATACCATCATCTACTACCAGTCCCGTAGCCAATACAATAGCCAACAGGCTTAATACATTAATAGTAAAGCCTGCGAGATACATGATAAAAAATGCCGCAATCAAGGATACCGGAATATCTATAAGGGGGCGCAGCGCCATCAGCCAGTCGCGAAAGAAGAAATAGATAATCAGAATAACGAGCGAGATAGCAATAAACAGGGTTTCTTCCACCTCCATGA
The DNA here is from genome assembly GCA_964518685.1 of uncultured Terrimonas sp. Classification (GTDB taxonomy): domain Bacteria; phylum Bacteroidota; class Bacteroidia; order Chitinophagales; family Chitinophagaceae; genus Agriterribacter. The sequence goes on along the minus strand of CAZFGP010000202.1, from coordinate 5,797 downwards.
TGGAACGCTTGATAAACACACTTTCATCCATCACAATATCCAGCTTAATATCATCTGGAACTTCTATTTTCAATTGCTCATACCGCTTATAAAATTCATCTGCTATAGAAACATAATTTGCACCCGGGAGCGGTACGATAGCAAGGGCAATCATCGGAACCCCATTCAGCTTTAGTATGGTTTCTTCGTTTTCAGGGCCCAGCACCGCCTCGCCTATATCTCTCAGACGTATAATACTTCCGCCAAAATTCGTGATAATAATATTATTAAATTCTTCCTCCGTAGTTAAACGCCCAAAGGTGCGAACCGTTAATTCGGTATTATAGCCTGCAATTTTGCCCGAAGGGAGTTCCACATTCTCTCTTAAAAGAGCCTGCTGCACATCGGAAAACGTGAGTCCATAAGCATTCAGCTTAGACGGTTCAATCCAGATACGCATGGCATATCTTTTCTCACCCCAAATTTGCAGGCTGCTCACTCCGGGAATGGTCTGCAATCGTTCCTGCAATACATTGGTTGCGTATTCGGTAATTTGTAACTGATTTCGGGTGCTGCTCTGCACCGTCATAGAAATTATGGAACTGGAACTGGCATCTGCTTTTGATACCACAGAAGGCGCATCCAGGTCTTGTGGTAACCGGCGCTGAGCCTGAGAAGTTTTATCTCTAACATCATTGGCAGCAGCCTCCAAATCCACATTCAACTCAAACTCAATACTAATATTACTCATGCCCTGACTACTGGAGGAAGTCATGTTTTTGATCCCGGCAATACCATTAATTGACTTTTCTAATGGTTCCGTAATCTGCGACTCAATGATATCCGCATTAGCTCCGGCATAATTGGTGCGAACATTTATAATGGGCGGATCAATAGCGGGGTAGTCTCTTACCCCTAAAAAAGTATATCCAATTATTCCGAATACAACAATCAGAATACTTGCCACAGTTGCCATTACCGGCCGCCTCAAGCTTATTTCGGAAATATTCATTATTGTATTTTACTGAGTTGTATATCAGAATCGGGTTTAACAGACATAAGTCCGGACATTAACACCGTGTCTCCGATATTCACGCCACTGATTACCTGCACATATACCGAATCGCGAATACCCGTAGTAACCGATAAAAACCCGGGAGTACCATTTTTATAAACAATTACCTGCTTGCCATGGCTAAGCGGTATTATCGCCTGTGTGGGTACGATAATTGCCTTGTTATCCTTATCAAGGTCTAAACTAACTTTCGCAAACGCACCAGGTACCAGCGACGGATGATGTTCATTTACTATTGCTTTTATATTCAAACTGCGGGTATTGGCATCAATAAAATACTCAGTAGCTAACACGGTGGCGGTGAATTTCCTTGTATCCCCTCCTACGGTAAAACTAATTTTCTTACCGCGTTCAAAGTCAGTGCTGTACTTTTCCGGAACAGTAAACTCTAATTTCAATTGATCAATCTGCCGTATTGTGGCGATTACATCCCCAGGGGAAACATAGGCTCCAAGACTGATATTCCTAAGACCTATCCTGCCATCGAATGGTGCCTTAATCTCTGTTTTTGCAATATTGACCTTTACGAGTTCAATATCTGCTTTGTTATTATTCACCTGAAGCTCACTCAAATCCACATCCTGCTGGCTGATACCCTGAATTTTCAACAATTCTCTGTAACGCTCCAGCGTTTTTTGATTAATTTCCAGCTGCACCTCCAACTTCTTTAGCTGCGCTTGTAAATCTTCATCAAAAAGTTTTGCCAGCAAGGTTCCTTTCTTAACATAACTTCCTTCGGTGAAATTAATACTTACCAGTCTGCCGGAAATTTCCGGACGTATATCGGTGGCTTCTGCAGGAAGCAGGGAACCGGCAACGATAATATTTTCTCCAAGTGGTATACTTTTTACAACAAAAGCATCAGCCTGCACTACCTTGCTCCTTGCCTGACCCACCGACGCTACCTTTTCTTTTTTTCCAGAGCAGGAAAGCAAAACCCAAAAACTCAACCCAAAAAATAATAAATATCTCATCGGTTGCGAAACTAACACAAATTAAAATTTAATTGTTATCCCTTTGCAAATAAGTGAACGTTAATTAATGTTAATTTGTGTCTTTTTACTCTCATGACACTAATTTTTATCTTCTGAAAATGAGAACCAGGTCACCCATTGGAAGAAAAGGTTTTCAGTTCAAACAATTTAGCATCCTCCACGACAAATGCACTATGAAAGTATGTACCGACTCATGCATTTTCGGGGCCTGGCTTTCCCATAAAATTGCAGCCAATGCAAAAATCCTCGATATAGGAGCCGGTTCAGGGCTTTTGACCCTCATGCTGGCTCAAAAAGGCGGAAATGTTATTCATGCTATTGAAAAAGACGAATCTTCTTTTCTGCAGATGGAGGAAAATATAAAAGAAAGTCAGTGGAAAGATAAGATCAGCCCGTTCTGGGGAGATGTGATGGATTACACTTTACCTGGACAATATGATTTCATTGTCTGCAATCCCCCATTTTTTGAAAACAATCTAAAGTCGGGGGAGGAAAGAAAGAACCTCGCTAAACACGATATCGGTTTAACGTTGGATAATCTTACCCAAATCGTGAGTGCTCAACTTAAGCCATCCGGTAGTTTTGGGATCCTCCTTCCGTATTATCGTACCAAAACCTACGACCAAATCGCCTTGTCACAGGATTTAATATTACAAGAGAAATTGCTTATCCGGCAAACGCCGAAACATGAATTTTTCAGGAGTATATTACTTTATAGCTGGAATAAGATATCTCAGGTACAGACTTCGGAATTGATTATTAAGGAAGAAGATGACAGGTACAGTACAGCATTCATCTCACTATTGAAACCTTATTATTTATACTTATAGGGAGGGACATTTGGATAAAACTTCATCCTTAGCAAGTATAAAAAAGTAACATGTATTTCTGGGTTTATACCCTGGTAAATGAAATACAAATCTGCACCTTATAGATCTACAAATTCCTGAAGATAGGTATAGGGGGGAGTCAGTTTCCCCTTGTGTGTGATAGTGGCATTCCTGATTATTGAAGAGGTTCCTTCAAGAATATCCGGAAGTACAAATTTAATTAACTGCTCACCAAAATAACGGGAGGCATCTCGTGGCAGCTCATTGGGCAGATTGCCTACTGCAATAATATCTATGGAGTCTTTTAGATATGGCGCTGTTTTATTAAAGGTTCCCCGGTTTATACCATACACCGGGTCTTCAATGGTTTGATCTCCGATATTTATCGGGATAGAGCCATACATATCATCAGAAACATCTGCAATGGTTTGAATGATAAACCGCTCAGACCGGATATCTTCTTTTTCAAAAAGTCTTGGAATATTCTTTTCCCAATAAACTCCGTTCATTAAAATATCGGTTTGTTCCGTATAGGGTAAAAAGATACAACGATATTGTTCGGGATGTTCATGAAAATCAATCCGATTATAGCTATTTGTATGCCGGTGTCTGTAAAGTTCCTGTCCTCTTAACTGCGTATAAACCGGATAGGAAAAACGGCGACTCAGATATTCATCGGGTTCTACCTCATGGATGCCGACGAGGTTCATAATTTCAATAATGCCATGGGCTACCCGACCGGAACCCGTTACAGCGATCTTTACATTAGGCAAACGGAGTCCAAAATAAGAGTGGATCAACTCTCTAAAACTCCTTTGTTGGTAAACTCTTTCCAGTTTAAATAAACCGGTGCGCTTACCGTAGGCCATGAGTCCGTTGTGGGCTCCTACCACTCCTGCAAAAAAACCGAAACCAATTATCCTTTGTCCATCTTCATGTTCCAGACACTCATAATCTATCAGCGTTATTTCTTTTTGAACAATAGCGCGAAGCAGCGCCTGATTATGAGTCTGTTTCTTTTTTGTATGAGAGAAAAAAAGATACGTCTTTTGCGGTATCAGCATATCAACCGAAACCTCTTTGATACCAAAAATGAAATCACAATCGCTCAGATCTTCTTTTATTTCAACTCCCGCAAGGGTATATTCCCGATCTGAAAAGCAACGAATAGCAGAATGTTGCGCAGTAATGCATACTTCCTTATTATTCCGGTGTATCCATTTGCATTGTGCAGGTGTTAGCGCAACCCGGTTATCGGCAGGCTTTTTGCCTTCCCTAATCAATCCGATTTTGATCATACTTTAATTTAAAACATAATTGCTAAGGTATCCGTATTTTTTATTTGCTGAAAATTCTGTCAAAATATTGCAATTCGTGCCGGAATAATGTAATATTGCACCCCATTAATTACCCATAATGATTAATGGTTTTTTTCAACAATAGCCCGGATGGCGGAACTGGTAGACGCGCCAGACTCAAAATCTGGTATTCGCAAGGATGTGCAGGTTCGATTCCTGTTCCGGGCACACAACCGCATTTTACATGCGGTTTTTTTATGTCATCGCTGGCGCAGGTCTCACGACCTGTGCCTCGAAATTACTTGTCTTGCTATTTAATACACGCTCGCAATATCAAGCAACCCCTTACCATCTTTTACATAATAATTAACAGCACTGCTTTAATGCAATAAACCCGTTTTCCTGTATTGATATCTGCATCAATTACACAAATTTAAAAAAGTAATAACAAGGCACAGGTCAGCTATCACACAATGCCTCTGCCGAAGACCTGCGCCAGCCGCAGCGCTGGCGCAGGTCTCCCGACCTGTGCCTCGAAATTACTTTTCTTGCCGTTTAATACACGCTCACAATATCAAGCAACCCCTTACCATCTTTTACATAATAATCAACGGCACTGCTATACAACCATTGCTCCGCTGACGCTACAAAACCGGCGCGTACCGGATTTTCATGAACATAGGTTATTCTTTGTTCCAACATGCTATGATCTTCTAAAAGTACAGGATGATTTTCGTGTTGCCAGAACTGATAATGATAGTTGGTTTTCTTTGCCAGGCCATTTTCTTCAAAAATACTCAGCATCCAGTTCTTCCTGCTCTCCCGGGGATTCGTTATAATCGCATCAATTATTTTCAATGCTGTGAAGCTTTTGATATTTTTCAACACCATACCCGGGTCCCTCCCATTAATGCAGGAATATACCAGGTGGAAATGATTCGTCATTAGTACCCAGGCATGGATCTGCAAGCCCTGGTTTTGCTGACAATGCCGGAAACTATCCAACAGAATTGTTTTGTAATCTTCCCTCGTAAATACATCTATCCAATCAACGACTGTTGACGTTGCAAAATAGGTTGCAGCCGTATCCGTAAACTTATATTTGGCGCTCATGGTTAGCTTTAATGCAATATACCCGTTTTCCTGTATTGATGTCTGCATCAATTACACAAACTTAAAAAAAGTAATAACAAGGCACAGGTCAGCTATCACACACCGCCAGTGCTGCAGACTTGCGCCAGTGCGGCGGTACCAGCGGACAGCATTTGCCATAGGCTTTGCCGACCAGACGATTTTTACTGATTCCCTCCTTCGCCACAACGTCTCTCGTGGCTTTGTGTTTAGCCAGGACGCTATGTTGCATTACATATTTACGCCACGCCCCCAGCAGCTTTGTACATGTTCTCAACTTTTGCCTATATGGGAGACGTGGCGGCGAAGGAATACTCTTTACAGCAGCATTAAAACAAGTAAAGCTTAGGACTAATCAAATTGATATTTTCTGATAAACCAATTAGCATTTATTTTTTTGATAGAGATACCTGCCTTAGGATATTCTTGGGGAGTTTCCAACTCTTGTTTATATTGGTAAACTATTTCTGTACTCTCAAATTTTTTACC
>CAZFGP010000201.1:0-6629 GCA_964518685.1 uncultured Terrimonas sp. | reverse complement strand
GAACCCCGCGCTATTGCTCAATTTATGTCTGGATAGCTGCAATGTGGGTTAAATACTTTTTCATTTCAATATTTTTATATGATCTGTAAATTCTTTTTTTCAATTTTTCCTATTGTTTCCAGGTTACAACTTTCACTCAGATGTTAAAGAGAAATATTTAAACCAAATGCCCATACTGCCTGGACAAACATTCCTTTGCCATTGCCATACTGCCCCAATGTTGCTATTTCAGGATCAAAGCCAACCGGCAGGCTTGTAATGGTATAAATATTTTCTCCGGAAAAATAAAAGCGTGTCCGCTTCAAATGCAGCCAGTTGAGTGCAGATTGAGGCAGCGTATACCCTATTTGAACATTTTTTAACCGGGCATAAGCACCGTTTTGCAGATAGCGCGTTTGCACCTGCTGGTTCTTGGCATATTGAGTGGCGTTGCTATAAGGCCGGGGGAAATACGCATCGGTATTGATCCCTAAGCCTGAGTAGGTAGTGGCTTCGGCATCCCGATAATAATTCAAATGATCCGCATTGGAAAAAAGAGAAGACTGGTTCCATTGATTAAAGCCCCAGAAAATATTTCCTGCTAGCCAAAGGTCGCGTTTTGCTACCCCCTGAATAAACACACCTAAATCAATGTTTTTATAGCTGGCGGTTAAATTCAGACCATATTGATAACGGGAAGTAGAATTACCAATTACTTTCAAATCTCCGTGATCCGTTACAGTATTCTTGCCATTATTGATTTTCCCGTCATCATTCAGATCCTTATACTCTACATCTCCGGTACGCCAGGTTTGCCCGTTAATAAAGTTTTGATATTTTGTCGTATTAATTTCATCGGCTCTTTTTTGTGTTTGAATAAGCCCCACCGTTTCGTATCCCCATATTTCGCCAATCCGTTTACCTGCATAATCTGTAGTTAAAATACCCGTAGGATTAGGATATTTAGTTACTATGTTTATATAATCAAATACGTTAGCAGACACCGAATAAGAAAAATCGCGGCCAGCTTTCCCTCTCCACGTAAGAGTGAAATCCCATCCACGAGTTTTAAGCTCCGAATTATTTTCCTGTGGCACAGCAGCACCAAGCACGGCCGGAAGCGCTTTTGCAGGTCCTAAACGGTCAAAGGTTAAACGCTTGTAGTAGTCAAATTCCACCTGCAGGCGATTTTTAAAAAATCCGAGATCAATACCTATATCCGTAGTTTTAGATGACTCCCAGGTAAGAAAAGGATTTATTAAGTTAGGAGCTACCGTATAAGCGGGTCTTGCGCCATTAATGATCCAACCTAAATTTGTTTGTACGCCAAGAAGCGCCAGATCCTGGTATGCTGAAACATTTTGATTGCCTAACATACCCCATGAAGCTCTTATTTTCAAATAAGGAATATATGTCGAGATACTATTCCAAAAATTTTCTTTCGATATATTCCATCCTCCGGAAACAGAAGGAAAGAATCCCCATCTTTTTCCATCGGCAAACCTTGAAGTACCGTCATAGCGTACATTGGATTCAAAAAGATACCTGTCGTTGTAGTTGTAATTAAGCCTTGCAAACTGCCCTTTGGTTGCCCAGTGCGAGAGATCATCCGACACCTGCATATCTCCTGTAGCAGTAGTAATGGATGGCACTTGGGGTGTAATCAGCTCTCTTTTCAATCCTCCCAGATAATCGTAATTATTAGCTTCCTGCTGATATCCGGCCATTAAATTAATATGATTATTCAACCCGATATCAAATTTATAGGAAGTGAAAATATTAAGCGATTGATAAGTGGTATTGGCTTTACTTTTTGTAATATAGGATGGCACTGTGAGTGAAATAGGCAGCAATGTTCCATCCACCTGATCCTCATACGCTACCAGATTTAATCCTTCATAGTTGTTTATCGTATAATCAATAGAATAATCCGCATTGATCGACCAGTTTTTCAAAGGCCTTATTTCGGTAGCAATGCGTTGCATTAAATTATTATCAGTAAACTTTTCGTATCCTGCACGCATTTGCGGTACTCTCGATAACTGTGAATAATATCCGTTGGGTGATTTTAAGAATACTTCAGGATGCGTTCTGTAAATCTGATGTATCAGCATTCCATATCCGCCCTCTCCGTTATAAATGGGTCTGTCTCTCAGCTCGTTTGTAAGGCGCGTATTAGAGCTAATGCTCCACCAGCCGGTCAGGTTAGCTTCTAATTTAGCGGTCATATTATAACGGTTATATTTATCTGATACCATTTTTAGTGGCCCCTTTTCGGAGGCGTGTCCGCCTGATAGGAAATACGTCATATTCTTCGAGCCTCCTCTTATTGAAAGATTTTCCTGGGTGCGAAACCCTGAACCGTAATGAATATCTACCCAATCATTATTGCCATTGGAAAGCTGGTAAACCGCCCATTTGGTTGGGTTAGCAGGATCAGGAACCGTTTCAGGTAAGCTGGGGTCATTGATATGGGCAATAATGCGATCAATAGTGGATTCCGCAAATAAACGGGCCACACCCTGATTGTCATGCATCTCATTAATAGCCCTCGCAAACGTATATGAATCTACCATTTTGGGTTTGCGGATAATAGTTGTAGGGCCACCGTTCAAGGAAAAATCTATTTGAGGCTTTTGGTTAGACTTGCCGGATTTTGTGGTAATGAGTAACACTCCATAAGGCGCCCTGGCTCCATAGATAGCCGAGGCAGCAGCATCTTTTAAGACCGATATGCTTTCGATAGTATTGGGGTCAAGCGTATTAAGGTCACCCACAGTGCCATCTATTAAAACATAAGGACTTCCCTGCCCTCTTATTTGCACAGATGGTGCTGCTCCAGGTTCATAGCCATTATTACCATACGATATAGTTACTCCCGGTACGGTGCCATACAGCGCCTGGGATACATTGCTTACCGGCCGGTCTTGTAATCGATTGCCGTCTACAACACCAACAGAACCGGTCAGATTGACTTTCTTCTGCGTCCCATACCCCACTACTACCACTTCTTCCAACCCTGAACTGGCTACCTTCATCACAATTGCACCCATATTGGCATTGCCGCTAACCGCTATCTCCCTTGATTCATAACCAACCATAGTGACTTCAAGCACATCATTGTTCTCTGCAGCTAAGGAAAAGGAACCATCCGCGGCAGTGGTAACACCGATCGTTTTGCCTTTTATCTTTACGCTTACTCCCTCTAACGGGCTGCCATTCTCATCGGTGACTCTGCCCCTTACTTCTACTTGCTGTTCAAGATCAGCTTTACTGGGAGAAATAACCACCATGTATTCATTCACCAACTTATACGCCAGCGCATTACCTAATACTTCCTGCATGATTTCGGGAAGTGTTGCATCTTTCACATGAACATTCACCCTCCCCAGTTTCTGGATGTCTTTTTTGAGATAGAAAAAACGATAATTGCTCTCTTTTTGAATCTGGGTAAATACCCTACTGGCCTCCACCTGCTCAAGGCTCAGAGAAAACTTTTCCTGTCCGAAGCCATTGGCATACACATGCAGCATTGGTAACAGGAGAAATAAGGCGGTAAGTTTCATAAACAGTAAAAACTTAAGAAAAGAACGCGGAGGAAAATCCTGCAGCAGATTTCTGCAATTTTTCATATTTTCGTTTTGAAAGTTATAGAAGTGAACAGGTCTTCCTTCAGTTGTGCCTGTTCAATTGTCTGAATGTAACTTCAAAGAGGGAGAGTACCAGTCTTCCTCTTTTTTTATTATTTGCTTTTTATGGCGGACTGTGACTTATCATAAGCATTATTTTGATTTATATTTTGTGTATTTTTTAACGGATGAAAATCTCCTTCCCTTTTATCTCATATTTAAAATTAACCATCATCTGTAAAATCTTTAAGGCCTGTTGTATATCTATCTTATCAAAATCTCCCGTCATTAAAATCGTTTTCATCTTTTCGTTTTCAAAATGGATATGAACATCATACCACCTTTCCATCTTCAGCGCTACCAACTCAAAAGGCTCATCCGAAAACACCACTTTCTCTTTAATCCAGGCAATTTCTTCAGGCATATTCACCTCCTTTACCACAGGTTTTACGGTTTTTACTTCGTAACTGAACTCCGAAACAGGGGATTCAACAGGTAATATTTCTTTTTGGATTTCATTGTTCTTCAGCGCAATTTTCTCATTAGGCAGTAAAACCACTTTCTTGTCTTTATTATCATTAAGGCTCACTTCTACCTTTCCTTCCACCACTGTAGTTTCAATATCTTCCATAGTGTTATAAGCCTTTACATTAAATACGGTTCCCAACACTTTTATCGTCATCCGCTGTGTATTCACCAAAAACGGATGCTGCGCATCTTTGGTTACCTCAAAAAAAGCTTCTCCATTTAACCATACCACCCGGTTTCCATTACCAAAATCCTTATCATAAGTCAGGCTGCTTCCACTATTAAGATATACGGTTGTGCTGTCTGGCAGCATGAGTTTTTTTCTTTCTCCATTTTGCGCCACAATAACTGAATCTTTTGCAGGACTAATATTTACCAATGAAATTTTTTCTTCTTTTCTAAGCCAGAAAAAACCTGCCGCTAATGTCAATAATATCATTACCGAAGCGGCTGCCCATTGCCAACCTGTTGTAAATAACTTTTTCTTTCTACCGACAGAGTCAAAAAGAGAAAATTCTTTATCTGAATTAATGTTCCTCAATAGTTTATCCCATTTTTCCTCCAGCAAAAACTCATCTGCGTCTGATTTTGTATCCCAGACATCCTGCAACAACTCCAGTTTGGACGGATCAGCCTGGCACGCCTCAAATAACTGTGACAACTCTGCTAATTCTTCATTTGTGGCTTCATGAGTTAGCCTCTTTCCTAATAAAATATAGATCCTGGATTCATCCATTCTATGCATATAATATTAATAGACACATTTTTTACCTTTGTCCCCTATTGAATAAAAAAATAATTGAAGGGTTTGTATTTTATCCTGCAACCGGTTTGAATAGGATTTTAACCGAAAATATTTTACCTTCATTGACCAATAGGCTACTAAACTATCTGTAATGACAGAAGAAGAAATACTTGTACTACAGGGTCAAATTGCCTTGTTCAATAATCAAAACGCATTCAAACAATTGTTCAGGTATTTTTATACCGGACTCCTGGAGTTTGCTGTCTCTATCCTTAAGAACAGGGAATATGCAGAAGAAATTGTTGGAGATCAGTTTGCGGCCATCTGGAACAGGAGGTCATCTTTGACCAATATTACTAATCTCAAAATGTACCTCTATATATCGGTCAGGAACAGGTGTTTTAATCATATCAAAAGGAATAAGCACAATCTGGTGGCATTGGATTCAAATGATACAGATGTACAACATCACCAGGCAGATACCAATCCTGAAAATATAATGATGGTTACAGAACTGTCTCATACCATTCAAAAAGCTATTCTTGAATTACCTCCCAAATGCCGTGAAGTATACAGATTAGTGAAGGAGGACGGATTCTCTTATATGGAAGTAGCCAAACTTCTGGAAATTTCTCCCCGAACTGTAGAGCATCATATCGCTGCTGCAGTTAAAAAACTTGCTATTTCTCTGAATATAGATTTGTCTGCCTATCGGAAATCTTCTATTCTTCCGTCATAAAGTTTCGATTTAAAAAAAGTGTTTCCAACCTTTTGATCTATTCTCCTACTGGTGAGGTGTCGCCACCCACCAGCAAGAAAGGATTAATTTCGGTGGATGGGGACATCACACCGATAGCTGAAGCGCCGTAAACTATGTCAGCGAGGGTCTCATAGCTGTCCTGCAACAGCCCATGATGAAGACCCAGGCGCGACGATACGATTTCTTCTGATTTTTTTCTGATACGGCAATCAGACAAGCATCAACTTTTGGGAACGATTGTTGTATTTGTTCCTTTATTAATCACCGAGGTAACCGATGAAATAACACCCGCAATATCTGAAAGATCAGCAGGTACAATCATTGCATTATTGGTTTTAGCCAGTTTACCAAACTCATTGAGGTATTGTTCGGCAATTCTAAGATTCACCGCATTCAGTCCACCTTCTTCGTTTATAGCCTGGGCAATCTCGCGGATACCTTTTGCTGTTGCTGCTGCCACCTGTTCAATTTCGGAAGCCCGGCCTCCGGCTTCATTTATTCTGCGCATCTGCTCTCCTTCCGACAAGGCAATCGTTTGTTGTTTTTCACCTTCTGCACGATTTATCTTTGCCTGTTTATCACCTTCCGATTCGGCGATTACCGCACGTTTTTCACGCTCTGCCCGCATCTGTTTTTCCATAGCGTCACGAATACTCTGTGGTGGAGAAATATTTTTCACCTCATAACGGGATACTTTTATCCCCCACGGGCCGCTGGCCTTGTCAACGGCCTCCACTATGGAGGCATTTACGGCTTCCCGTTCTTCAAAAGTTCTGTCTAATTCCATTCGTCCGATTACACTCCGCATGGTGGTTTGAGAAATCTGAATCACTGCAAAACGGTAATTATCAATTCCATAGGAGGCTTTCTGCGGATCTATCACCTGCAAATACAAGATGCCATCTACCTCAACTGCAATATTATCCTTAGTAATACAGATTTGGGAGGCTACATCTATTGCCTGTTCTTTCAGGTTTTGTTTATAGGC
>CAZFGP010000200.1:0-6675 GCA_964518685.1 uncultured Terrimonas sp. | reverse complement strand
AATGATTTTTTAGTAATTTTAATCCGGATTTTATGATCAACTGCTGAATATAAAGGATGGATAATAGGGCAACCATACAAGATGAAATTGCTTCAGGAAATGAGGAAGCATTTAAACAACTTTTCGAAACTTACCGGGAAAAATTATATCATTATTTGCTTTCCATTGTAAAATCAAAGGAGATAGCCGAGGAAATAGTAATTGATGTATTTATGAAACTATGGACCGGCAGAGAGTTGATATCGGATATCCGGAATATGGATGCCTTTTTGCATAAAGTGGCTTATAATAAAGCGCTCGATTTTTTGAGGATAGCTTCCCGAAATGCAGCACTTCAGAAACTCATAAAAAGGGAAATGGCATCTGCAAAAGAGAAAGAAGCCGATTATAAGATACTGGAGCAGGAATATCGGGAAATTATTAATCAGGCGATTGGTCAATTGTCGCCCATGCGAAAAAAAATATTCAAATTGAGCAGAATAGATGGACTCAGCTATGATGAAATTGCGCAAAAGCTGGAACTATCTCAAAATACGGTCAGAAATACAGTGGCTGTTTCTCTGCGGTCCATACGATCCTTCCTTCGGAAAAATAATATCCATCCGTTACTAATTCTTGTTTTGTTGTTGTTCGATCAGACGTGACCGGTGCTGCCCTCAGATTTTTTTTATCTCGCAATAGTAGGGAGCTATCTTTTTATCGTCTTTAATAATAAATCACCTGCTGAATGTCTTCCAATCCCTTAAGGTTGCAAATTTTGCTTCGCAAATATATCCGGAATACTGCAACACAAGCAGAGATGGAAGAGTTCTGGGGGTTGATTTCTCAACTCTCCGAAAATGATCTTATCCGGCATGATATTAAAAGTTATTGGGAAAGCAGTGATAATCATGAGAAAAAAACAGAGATAAATTGGGATAAGCTGTATCAGGTACTGACGCAGAAAATCCGGGATCAGGAAATCAGCTACACAAGAAGAATAGAAGATGTAAAGCGCAGACGGATTTTTTACACAGGAATAGCAGTTTCCTTAATCATTGCAATGTTTGTTGTGTTTTTTCAATTTACAGAGAAGAGGAGAAACAACAAGGATATCAGTTTGATATCAGCTGCAGTTGAAAAGGTTAAACCACAGCATCAAACGATCAGCTTGCCGGACGGAACAAAAGTGATCCTTAATAAAGACAGTAAGTTGGATTATCCTCCGGCTTTTCACCAGGCGTCAAGAGATGTTTATCTGAGCGGAGAAGCTTACTTTGATGTAAAACGAGATCCCGGCAAGCCCTTTCTGGTTCATACCGGAAAAATTGTAACCCGCGTTTTAGGAACCTCCTTCAATATTAAGGCTTATCCGGGAGAGACGGCGCTGGCGGTTACGGTTACCCGTGGAAAGGTGCAGGTTCAATCAGACAATACCAAAAAAACCCTTGGGATTTTGATTGCAGGAGATCAGCTCATTATTGACAAAAAAACAAATGAAATCAGCTTAAATAAAGCGAATGTAGATCAGGTAACAGAGTGGAAAACGAATGACCTGCTTTTTGATGATGCAACCGTAGATGAAGTGATTATAGCGTTGGGTAATCATTATAGTGTGTCTTTTGTTTTTGAACACGATGCATTGAGGAATTGCCGTCTTACCGCTAATTTTTTGGATGATAGCCTGAGTCAGTCGTTAGATGTAATATGTGCATTGATCAACGCAAGTTGGGAACAAATAGATTCCACAACTATAAAGCTGAAAGGCAAAGGTTGTGAATAGATGATAAAAAAATTGGCCGCCCTGAGTGGAAGTCAGCGCAGCCATAGTTCTAAATATTCAGTAACATTTAAAAACCAGATTAAAGGTATGAAAATTCCAGCCTTGGGGAAATCTGTTATTTTCCCCCGAACTACGTTTTTTTTACGAAAATGGACCTTTATTATGAAACTAAGCTGCCTGCTATTTTTTTCTATGGTTTTGGGTATGCACCTGCTGATCGCCGGGAATGGGAAAGCGCAGGGTATCAGTAACGTTCACGTAACGGTTGGATTGAAAAATGGTACCATTAAGGGCGCTTTCAGACAAATAGAGCGTCAAACGGATTTCAAGTTTGCTTTTGTGGAGTCTCAGATTGCCTCAATTCAACATCTGGATTTTTCAAAGGAGAATCGTCCGCTTACCCAAACGCTGGATATGCTTTTGACAGGTACCGATCTGATCTATTATGTGAAAAACAAAACCATCATCATTACCCTGAATTATAAGGAAAGGATGACTGACCATTCAGAAGAAAAGGTGGAGAATCCGGTGACTGAAATAATTTTCTCCGTTTCCGGAATAGTATCCGATAATAGGGGTATGCCCATTGCTAATGTGAGTGTATTGGAAAAAAATACCGGAAACGGTACTATTACTAATGAAGATGGAAGTTTTTCTCTTAATGTAGAGAATGAGAAATCTGTCCTTGTGTTTAGCATGGTTGGCTATACCATGAAAGAAGTGCCTGTTGCCGGCTTGAACAGGGTGAACGTTATTCTGGAGCCGGAAGCTCAGGATCTTTCAACGGTTGTAGTTACGGCAATGGGTATTAAAAGAGAAAAACGCTCATTGGGATATTCTGTTGGAAATATAAATGGTAAAGAACTGAGTGAAACGCCGCAATCTAATGTGCTGAATGCAATGGCAGGAAAAGTGGCCGGCGTTCAGGTATCTCAGATGAGTGGAGAAACCGGCTCTTCTGTAAAAGTGGTTATCCGCGGAGCCACCTCTTTGAACAGTGATAATCAACCCTTATTTGTAATTGATGGAGTGCCGGTAGCCAACCGTTTGAATAATGGATTTGCCAATGCCGATATGGGGAATCCGATTGCTGATATAAATCCGGATGACATTGCCAATATTTCAATTTTGAAAGGACCCAGCGCTGCCGCATTGTACGGATCGAGAGCCGGCAACGGTGTAGTTCTCATTACCACAAAATCCGGTAACGGTGGCAGAAAGGGATTGGGAGTTACCGTTAATACAGCGCTTACTTTTGATGTTCCTTATAGATATGTACCCGTTCAAAATAAATTTGGAAGCGGTAAATCGGGAGCACATGTACTGGAAGAAGGTGAAAATGAAAACTGGGGCGCTGCATTAGATGCAGGCGAAAAATGGGTACAGTGGAATAGTAATGGAGAGGCCGTGCCGCTGGTATCTTATCCGGATAGATTTAAAGATTTTTTCCAGACGGGAATTTCCAATACTAATAATATTGGAGTTGGCGGTAATTACGATAAAGGCAGCTTCAGGTTGTCTGTGGGCAATGTTACCAGTACCGGGGTGGTTCCCAATACCGACTTTAGGCGCATGTCGCTGGCATTTAACTCGCTCTATAAATTGTCTGAAAAAGTGAGGGTAACTTCTAACTTTAGTATTACCCAGTCAGGTTCGCACAATCGTCCGGTGATTGACGGAGGACGTACCGATCCTGTCAGAAGCCTTTATGAACAGGGCGCTCAGGTAAATATTAACGATTTGAGAGATTACTGGTTGCCGGGACAGGAAGGCGTTAAACAAAGAAAATACAAACTTAAGCAAAATAATCCCTGGTTTGTGGCTTACGAAAACCCAACTGGATTTAGAAGAGACAGGACAGTAGGTAAAATTCAGTTAGATTATGATATCACCCATGAACTGGGCTTAATGGTGCGTTATTCAAGAGATGCTTATGAAGAAAACAGGGAATCTAAAATAGGATATGATAATTATGATCAGCAAAAGGGCGGATATACCATAGATAATTTGTACAGGAGGGAGACGAATATAGATGCGATGCTGACGTATAAAAAAAATTTTTTGGATAACTGGAATTTGAATGCTTATGCAGGAGTTAACCGGCTTGAGCAAAACAGCCGCGAAATTTATAATAATGCAGACCAGTTGGTGGTACCAGGGTTGTATACCATTTCAAATGGAGTTCCGGGTGCGGTGGGTTATAGCAGCTACAAATCAGAAAAGCAACTCTATGGTATTTATGGAATGGCTTCATTGGGATATAAGAGCCTGGTATATCTGGATATAACCGCCCGCAACGACTGGTCAAGTACGCTGCCAAAATCGAATCGTTCCTATTTTTATCCTTCAGCATCTTTGAGCATGATCCTTTCAGATATGCTTTCGCTGCCCGATTGGATCGGATTTACAAAATTCAGAATAGGATCAGCACAGGTAGGAAATGATGTGGCACCTTATAGCCTGGTGCAAACTTTTTCAACCGCACAGGACTGGGGTACTGCAAAGAGAATGTATATGGCAGGACAACTGAAAAATGCCAATCTTAAACCCGAAATATCCACTTCGCATGAGGCCGGTATTGAAATACAATTCCTGAAAAACAGGATAGGTCTGGATGCCACCTATTACATAACCCGAAACAAGAATCAGGTGCTTTCTATAGCTCTGCCTATAGAATCGGGCGCAAGCAGTAAATTGATTAATGCGGGGTTGATTGAGGGACGGGGATGGGATATCCGCCTCAGTACTGTACCTGTAGTTTCAAAGAACTTCAGATGGGAAATGAATTTTAACTTCTCCCGCAACCGAACCAAAATCAGGGAACTGGCCGAAGGGATTAAATATTTCCCCTTTGTTTCTTATAGCGGAGCAGAAGTCAGAACTTATGAAGGCGGCATGATTGGCGATATTTATATGTTGCCGATGTTGGTGGTTAAGGACAAAACTTCGCCATATTATGGTTATCCGATTGTAGATAATTCAGGCCGGTATCAAACCGATAACGATGTGAATAATATGGTGAAAATAGGCAACTTCAACCACGATTTTATGTTGGGTATTCAGCCCACCATTACCTATAAAGCCTTCACCTTGTATGCCAATATTGACTGGAGACAGGGTGGATCTTTCTATTCAAATTCCATGATGTTCATGGGAAACAACGGACAGTTAGAGGAGACGCTTACCGGCGCGCCTTATGATAAAAGTAAGAGCCTGCCCGACCAGATTAAGGCAAATCCTGAAGCTTTTTTGGGCAAGTGGATAGGGGGAAGGAATGCAGCCTACAATGGTCTGCCCTGGACGGGACCACAGGCCACTATACGGGAGCAGGATGCCAGCTTTGATCCGGGAGTGTATGAAAAGATTGTGGGTGGAGCGATTACTTATGTTGAAAATTTAGGAGGTACCGATACCAAATGGCTGGATCCTTTTACGGCTTACCGGTATTCAACCCGGCCGTTTCCGGACCGGAATACCTATAGCGCTACCTACGTGAAGTTGCGGGAAGTGGCTTTGAGTTACAGGCTGCCCGCATCGTTTGTGAAAAGTTTAAAACTCCAGGGAGCTTCATTGTCTTTTGTTGCCAACAATATTTATCAATGGATTGCAGCGGGCATTGCTATTGATCCTGAACATGCATTCCGCCAGAGCAATAATGTGTGGGTGCAGGGAGTAGAATACTATAGTATGATGCCATGGACGGCGACCCTGGGTTTTAAATTAAATGTAGATTTCTAAACAACAAAGAAATGAAAAAGAATAAATTTTTGATATTGGCACCATTTACTGTTCTGCTCTTCTTTACTTTTTCGTGTAAAAAGTTTAATGAAGCGAATGATAATCCCAATAGTGCGGAAAAAGTTTCGTCCAACTATATTCTTACTTACGTACTAACGCAAACTGCTAAGTCGTACTATGCACTGGGTAATGAGAATGCTCAAATTTCAGGTACGATGCAGTACGTTCAAATAGGGACAAATGAAAATGCCTCTGCCGTTAATTTTTACGGATGGGGGCATGAATCGTGGGCAGGATATTACGACATATTGCGAAATGTAAAGATTATTAATGATAATGCTGTTAGAGATGATAATAAATTTTTTGAGGGGATATCGCTCATTATGAAATCATTTCTTTTTGGATTAATGACCGATTTATATGGAGATATCCCTTATTCCGAAGCATTGGTTGCGGAGCAGGGTGTGTTTTTTCCTAAGTACGACAGTCAGGCTGAAGTTTACAAAGGCGTTCTTACAGATTTAAAAACTGCGGTAGGTTTGCTGGGTACACTTAATCCGGCAAAAGACGCTATTGATCCCGGCGCAGACGTAATATTCGGTGGTAATAGCGCAAAATGGAGCCGGTTTGCCAACAGCCTCATTTTACGTTATACTATTCGTTTGTATAATAAGAAGTCGGAAATGAGTGCACTGGGAGTTGATCTTGTTCAACTATTCAATAGCGCTGTTTCTGGGGCGATATCTTCCATAACGGATGAACCTACTTTGAAATACCTGGGTACCACCAATGACAACTCCACACCGGGAGGTCCGCTGAATAGTGCTAATCCTAGACTTTATAATAAACCCTGTGCCTCTTTGGTGGATAAGTTGCTGGATTTGCAGGATCCAAGATTACAACGCTGGGCCAATCCGGTATTGCGTAAATGGGATACCGGAGTTGCCACAGAACAATCCGAAACGGTAACCAATGTTTTTGGTGATTCCTACACCATCACCCTGGTTCCGGCAGCAGGAGTTAGTAATGTAGACACTTCTTTGTATGTTGGGCTGCCGGTAGGGCTGGCTACCGTAGACGCACTGGTATATAATAAGGGAAATGACGGCCAGGCCTATCCCCCAGAAAGAAATCCCTATATTTCTTATGTGCACGACCGTTATAGATTGAATACT
>CAZFGP010000199.1:0-6679 GCA_964518685.1 uncultured Terrimonas sp. | reverse complement strand
TTTGTTGCTACCAGATTTTTGCAAGAATTATCTGAAAATACCTGCAGCGATCAGCCATAAAATACAATAATACTATTTTGATTTATGAATATGCCACAAGCACATTCGTGCATTCGTGGCATAGAGAAAAATGCAAGGTAGTTAAACAGCAGCCCCTAATTAGAGATTCGTCATCATCATTCCCGTAATAATCCACATCTTCATCATTTGCCGGTTTATTATTTCTAAAAGATTAACCGAACAAGATATTGATTCCCGGCGCTGCGCCCTTTTTCGGCAATAACCGTCATGAAATTTTCTCATTCTTCAAAAATTAATCAATTGTTAATGAGTTAGAAAATATATTTCATTTTGTGTTTTCCATTGTAGTTTTAACTATCAGCATGCCATATACTTGATGTTTTTCTAATTATATGTGGTTTTTCTTAAAAAATTAATACCTGTAGTTTATGGCTGAAAAAGGCTTGTACCGAAAGCGATTTGAACATGATTCCTGTGGGGTTGGCTTTGTCGCTAATATTAAAGGCAGCAAATCGCATCAGATCATTTTCGATGCGCTTACTCTTCTTGAAAACATGGAACACCGTGGGGCCTGCGGTTGTGAAAACAATACCGGTGATGGAGCCGGCATCATGATTCAGACTCCCCATGAATTCTTTTTTGCCGAATGTGCCAAACTGGGCGTACGCCTACCCGGCTTTGGACGCTATGGTGTTGGTGTAATTTTCTTCCCAAAAGAAATAAAAAAACGGGAGGAATGTAGGGCTATCTTTGAAAGAGCAGCAGAAAAACTCGGACTGGATATCCTGGTTTACCGTAAGGTACCGGTAAATACAGACAACATTGGACAAACCGCTCTTTCGGTAGAACCGGAAATGGAACAAGTATTCATTGGATGTCCTGACTCCATTCAAAACCCTGATGACTTTGAACGTAAACTATTCATCCTGCGTAATTATGCTACGCATACCATCAACAACACCGTGCGAAAGGATGATATAGGCTTTTATATTGCTTCCCTCTCTTACAAAACGGTTACTTACAAAGGGCAACTTACCAGCCTCCAGGTACGCAACTATTTTCCCGACCTTAACAATAAGCAGGTTGTGAGTGCATTTGGGTTAATCCATTCCCGCTTTGCAACCAACACCTTTCCTTCCTGGAATCTGGCGCAGCCCTTTCGTTTTATCGCCCACAATGGAGAAATCAATACGCTCCAGGGTAATCTCAACTGGCTAAAAACCAGTGAAAACGATTTTTCTTCTTCTTTCTTTACAAAGGAGGAAATGAATATGCTGCTGCCTGTTATTACTGGGGGACAGTCTGATTCAGCCTGTTTAGATAATATGGTTGAATTGCTTACACTTACCGGCCGCTCTCTTCCACACGTAATGATGATGCTTATTCCGGAAGCCTGGGACGACAACGATAAAATGGATCCGGTTAAAAAGGCTTTTTACGAATATCATGCTGCCCTGATGGAACCCTGGGATGGTCCAGCATCCATTTCCTTTACTGATGGGGAAATCATTGGTGCCACGCTGGATAGAAACGGCTTGCGCCCTTCCCGTTTTTGTGTAACACACGATGACCGGGTGATCATGGCATCAGAAACAGGAGCTCTTCCAATAGATGCTAAAAACGTGAAAAGATATGGCCGGCTGCAACCCGGGAAAATGTTTGTGGTGGATATGGAGCAGGGGCGAATCATCAGTGATGAAGAGTTAAAACAAACTATTTGTTCACAGAAACCCTATAACGATTGGCTGAATCAGTATAAAATTCACCTGGAAGAGCTGGCACCGCCAAGGGTTACCTTCACGCATCTATCGGAAGAATCAGTTATAAAATACCAGAAAGCCTTTGGATACAGCACGGAAGATATCGAAACATTAATTAAACCCATGGCAATGGAAGGAAAAGAGCCTGTTGGTTCCATGGGTACGGATGTGCCGCTTGCAGTTCTTTCTAACCAGCCACAACACCTTAGCAGCTATTTCAAACAATTGTTTGCCCAGGTTACTAACCCGCCAATTGACCCTATTAGGGAACGACTGGTGATGAGCCTCGCCTCCTATGTTGGTAACAACGGAAACCTCCTGGCAGAACAGCCGATGCATTGTCACGGAGTTGCCTTAAAGCATCCCATCCTCACCAGTACCGAATTAGAGAAATTACGGAGTATTGATACGGGCATCTTCCAGGCAAAAACCTTACAATGCTACTTCCGCGCTGATGGCAAACCCGGATCCCTGAAAGCCGGCATAGACCGCTTGTGCCGGTATGCGGTAGACGCTGTTGAAGATGGCTTTGAAGTGATAATCCTTTCCGACCGTGCAATAGACTCCGACCATGCTGCTATCCCTTCCCTATTGGCAGTATCCGCTGTTCATCATCATCTTATACGAAAAGGATATCGGGGGCAAGTGGGCATAGTAGTAGAAGCCGGGGATGTTTGGGAAGTGCACCATTTTGCATGCCTGATTGGCTTTGGAGCAACTGCTATTAATCCATACCTGGCGCTCGCTACTATACGTACGATGAAATCCACCGGCAGTTGGGAAACGGAGCAGGACTGGTACACCCTGCGAAAAAATTATGTAAAGGCAGTTTGTTATGGCCTGCTCAAAGTTTTTTCTAAGATGGGGATATCCACCCTGCAGTCATACCAGGGGGCACAGACTTTTGAAATCCTGGGGTTGGATCAGGAGGTGGTAAGTCAGTACTTTGCCGGAGCAGTAAGCCGTATTGCGGGCATAGGTCTCGATGAGCTTGCCAGGGAAGCGTTGGCCAAACATTTTATATCTTTTGAGCGCAAGCCAATCCCTATAAATCGTTTATCCGTTGGCGGTATATATCAGTGGAAACGAAAAGGGGAGGCTCATCTATTCAATCCTCAAACCATTCATCTGTTGCAACATTCAACACGGATGAATGACTATTCTATTTTTAAGAAATACAGTAAAGCAGTTAACGATCAGGGAGAAAAAGCCTGTACCCTGCGAAGTCTGTTTCAGTTTAAGAAAAGCCACCCCTCTATATCTATAGATGAAGTAGAACCACCGGAAAATATTTATAAACGATTTGCTACCGGGGCTATGTCTTTCGGTTCTATTTCCTGGGAGGCGCATACTACTCTTGCGATAGCAATGAACCGCCTCGGCGGGAAGAGCAATACCGGGGAAGGCGGAGAAGACGAAAGCCGTTATCAACCTTTATCTAATGGCGATTCCATGCGCTCTGCAATAAAACAGGTGGCATCAGCACGTTTTGGCGTAACCAGTTTATATTTAACGGAAGCCGATGAACTGCAAATTAAAATGGCACAAGGTGCCAAACCCGGTGAAGGAGGACAATTGCCCGGCCACAAGGTAGATGACTGGATAGGAAGAGTTCGGCATTCCACTCCCGGGGTGGGATTAATTTCGCCACCACCTCATCATGATATTTATTCTATTGAAGACCTGGCTCAACTGATTTTTGATTTGAAAAATGCCAACCGTTCAGCACGCATCAATGTAAAACTGGTGTCGAAGGCCGGTGTGGGCACTATAGCAGCCGGTGTTGCCAAAGCAAAAGCAGATGTGATTCTCATCTCCGGTTTCGATGGCGGCACAGGAGCATCCCCCTTAAGTTCCATCAAACATGCAGGCTTGCCCTGGGAATTAGGGCTGGCAGAAACCCATCAAACCCTGGTGAAAAACCGGCTCAGAAGCAGGGTGGTTTTACAGGCTGACGGCCAGATGAAAACCGGAAGAGATATTGCGATTGCAACCCTGCTCGGAGCGGAAGAATGGGGGGCGGCTACAGCAGCTCTGATTGTGGAGGGGTGTATTATGATGCGCAAATGCCATCTCAACACCTGCCCCGTTGGGGTTGCAACCCAAGACCCGGAATTGCGCAAACGGTTCACAGGAGACCCCGATCATGTGGTTAATTTTTTCAAATTCATTACTCAGGAACTGCGCGAGATTATGGCAGAACTTGGGTTCAGAACGATAAATGAAATGGTAGGGCAAACAGATTGTCTGGAGAGAAGAGAAGGTATTGACCATTGGAAAATTAAGCATCTGGATCTGTCTCCGATTCTATATAAAGAACCGTCTGATCAGGCAACCGGACTATTTCATCAGGAAGTACAGGATCACGGACTGGCAGGCGTATTAGACTGGCAATTGCTCAAAGAAGCCAAACCGGCTCTTGAACATAAGGAAAAAGTATATTGCGAATTCCCTATTCGCAATACAGACCGCGCTACCGGAACGATTTTATCCAATGAAATTACCAAACGTTACAGGGCTTCCGGACTCCCGGACGATACCCTTCATTTTAAGTTCAAAGGAACAGCAGGACAAAGCTTTGGCGCTTTCAACACCCGTGGCGTATTGTTAGAGCTGGAAGGCGATGCCAACGATTACTTTGGCAAGGGACTAAGCGGTGCGAAACTGGTGGCTTATCCCTCAAAAGAAGCCGGGTTTGTTCCGGAAGAAAATATCATCATAGGCAATGTAGCTTTTTATGGTGCCACTTCGGGAGAGGCTTATATCAGAGGAAAAGCCGGAGAGCGCTTTTGTGTACGCAATTCAGGCGTTTGCGCTGTGGTGGAAGGCGTGGGAGATCACGGGTGTGAATACATGACGGGTGGACGGGTAGTTATATTAGGCGATACCGGAAGAAACTTTGCTGCGGGGATGAGCGGTGGTATCGCCTATATTTATGACGTAATGGGACAACTTGCCGGAAACTGTAATTCTGAAATGGTTGATCTGGTTATGGTTACTGAAGAAGATTCAGAAGAACTGCGGCATTTGATTCACCAACACCTCGTTTTTACCGGTAGTACGATAGCAGGATTTATCCTTAAAGACTTCAGTAATCAACTGAGAAATTTTATAAAAGTATATCCAAGAGATTATAAAAGAGTAATGGAGCAGTCTAAGATTATGGTAGAAGAGAAATAAATCATCAATAATCTTTTTGACCAATCTTATTAATTCAAAACAAAGCAATTATTATCATGGGCAAACCAACAGGTTTTTTAGAATTTAAACGGGAATTACCTGTGAAAAAACCGGCAGCAGAGCGATTGAAAAATTACAACGAGTTTATAGGCCGTTTTTCTGAGTCCAAACTGGCGACCCAGGCTGCCAGATGTATGAACTGTGGTGTTCCGTTTTGTCACAGCCACAATGGTTGTCCCTTAGGCAACCTGATTCCGGAGTTCAACGATGCTGTTTATCGTAAAAGCTGGCGGGAGGCCTACGATATTCTCAAGTCTACCAATAACTTCCCCGAATTTACCGGTCGTATCTGTCCTGCACCCTGTGAGACAGCCTGTGTATTGGGAATAAATCAACCAGCAGTAACCATTGAAGAAATTGAAAAGCATATTATTGAAATTGCCTTTGAAAAAGGCTTCGTTCAGCCTCAGAAACCCAATATCCGTACCGGCAAGAAGATTGCCGTTATCGGGTCGGGGCCCGCAGGCTTAGCCGCCGCAACCCAGCTCAATTCTGCCGGACATTGGGTTACCGTATTTGAAAGAGACGATGCACCGGGAGGACTCTTACGGTATGGTATACCCGATTTTAAGCTGGAAAAATGGGTAATAGACCGGCGTGTAGCGGTTATGGAAGAAGAAGGTGTGGTTTTTAAATATCATGCGCACATAGGAGTAAATGTCAGTATCAATGATCTGCTGCGTGAGTATCATGCGATTGTACTTTCTGGGGGCTCCACCCAACCCAGAGATCTTCCTATACCTGGAAATGATTTGAGAGGGGTGTATTTTGCTATGCAATTTTTGAAACAGCAAAATAAGCGCAATGCACAAAAAGATCCTCTTTTGAATGCGGCTATTGAGAGCAATATATGGAAAGAAGAAATATCTGCTGCCGGAAAACATGTAATAGTCATTGGCGGAGGCGATACCGGGAGTGATTGCATAGGTACATCAAATCGCCAGGGGGCAGCATCTGTTACTCAAATTGAATTGATGCCACAACCTCCCCTGTCCCGGACTCCGTTTATGCCTTGGCCAACGTACCCTATGATTTTAAAAACTTCATCATCTCATGAAGAGGGCTGCGAACGGCAATGGGCCATCGCTACCAAAGAATTTCTTTCGGATGATAAAGGTAACCTCAGAGCGCTGAAGATCGTTGATCTGGAATGGAAACTTGGGGATGACCAGAGACCCTCCCGTTTTGAAGAAGTGTCGGGTACAGAGCGGGAAATGCCTTGTGAGCTTGCCCTGCTGGCTATGGGTTTTGTTCATCCGCAACATCATGGACTGCTGGATGAAATGGAAATCGAATATGACCAGCGTGGTAATGTGAAAGCCTCAGAAAAAGCATATCAAACAAATATTTCTAAAGTGTTTGCTGCAGGCGACATGCGTCGCGGACAATCTTTAGTAGTATGGGCTATTAGCGAGGGGCGGGAATGCGCCCGTAAAGTAGACGAATTTCTGATGGGGAGCTCTATGTTGGAAACCAAAGATTCCTCATTGATATCCCAGGCTATATAGCAAACTATTTGCAGGTTCCGCAGGCTGCTTATCTTTGCCAGCTAAAATAAAAATTAACCCTACCATGAAGCAGCATTTCCTATCTCTTGCAATCATACTGGCACTTTGTATCAACAGCCTTTACGGCCAACAAGAAGACAAACTGGTTTC
>CAZFGP010000198.1:0-6685 GCA_964518685.1 uncultured Terrimonas sp. | reverse complement strand
ATCCTAATAACCGTACTTATCCTTCCATAAACCTCTCAGCCATTTTCTCTGTTCCTCCTCTCTTGCATTTTTGCCCGGGTTATAAAATCGCGTTCCTTTTATCTCTTCGGGTAAATATTCCTGATCTGCAAAATTAGACGGATAATCATGCGCATATTGATAACCTTTTCCGTAATCAAGGTTCTTCATCATTTTTGTAGGCGCGTTTCGTAAATGTAACGGCACAGGTAAATCGCCGTGTTGTCTAACCGCAGCTAAGGCTTTGTCAATAGCCAGGTAAGCAGCATTGCTCTTGGACGAGGCAGCTAAATACGTGACGCATTGCGACAAAATAATCCGGGATTCGGGATAGCCAATTTTATTTACTGCTTCAAAAGCGGCATTGGCTAATAACAAAGCATTAGGATTTGCATTACCAATATCTTCACTCGCTAAAATAACCAATCTCCTTGCAATAAACGTCAACTCTTCTCCTCCCTCAATCATTCTCGCCAACCAATATACGGCAGCGTTAGGGTCACTGCCCCGTATGGATTTAATAAATGCAGAAATGATATCATAATGCTGTTCTCCACTTTTATCGTACAAGGCAATCCGTTTTTGTGCAATCTTCATTACCAGGTCGTCGGTAATATTAATGGCGTCTTCTGAAACGGCATTTGTTACAATTTCAAGAAGGGTGAGAAGTTTCCTTCCGTCTCCTCCGGAAATATTAAATAGGGCAGCAGTTTCCTTTATGGTAATATTTCTATTGCTGAGATACTCATCTTTTTCAAGCGCAGAGGACAGTAATTTTTTCATGCCAGCCTCATCTAATGGTTTTAGTACATAGACCATACAACGACTCAAAAGAGCCGCGTTAACTTCAAAAGAAGGGTTTTCTGTGGTGGCGCCTATTAGGGTAATGGTGCCTTTTTCTACTGCCCCCAGCAAAGCATCCTGCTGACCTTTATTAAAACGATGAATTTCATCAATAAACAAAATGCTCCCTGGCTGATGTCTGGCGTTTTCAATCACTTCTCTTACCTCTTTTACACCCGAACTAATAGCGCTCAGGGTAAAAAAAGGAACCTTAAGTGTATTAGCGATGATATTGGCAATGGTGGTCTTGCCCACTCCGGGAGGACCCCACAATATCATAGAGGGTACTCTTGCCTGATGGATAGCATCACGCAACACACTTCCTGCACCGGTAAGGTGTTCCTGTCCTATCAGGTCATCTAATGACTGAGGGCGTAATCGTTCTGCCAGAGGAATTGCCATAATGCAAAAATAAGCGATAATATAGGTTGAGTTGGCGCAAAAAAAGTATTTTCATTTTGCGATTCGTCTTCAGGTTAGCAAAATATCGGGAACGTTGGTTTTTGTAAATGATCGTTGCAATGGATTGTAAAATCTGTGACAGGCTCCTATAATATGGGAAGTAGAATAGAAGTATATTTGAGAAACTTTATGTACGGATGAAAAGAATTGGTCTCCTTTGTATTTTCAGTTGGTATACCTTATGGGCAATAGCCCAGGAAAACCCTAAGTTGTGGTACACATCTCCGGCTAATGCTTCACTGCAAGACGTGGACGATGGGTGGAAGAACGATGAAGAATGGTTGAAAGCCCTGCCTGTTGGGAACGGTTATCTGGGAGCCATGGTTTTTGGAGATGTCAATAAAGAGCGGCTGCAACTGAATGATAAGACTTTATGGAGTGGGGGTGTAGCCGATAATGATAACCCTGATGCATTTTCTTCTCTGAATAAGATCAGGGAATTTTTGTTTGCCGGGAAGTACAGAGAAGCTACCGAGTTGACCAATCAAACCCAGATATGTAAAGGCGCAGGGTCAGGAAACGGAAATGGGGCAACTGTTCCTTATGGGTGTTTTCAAACCTTAGGCGACTTGTGGTTGAATTTTGAGACCCACGAAGCCTATAGTGATTATTACCGTGATCTGGATATTATTAATGGCATTGCATCTGTGAGATATAAACAGAATGGCATTCAGTACAACAGGGAAATTTTTGCCAGTTACCCCTCCAGAGCGTTGATTGTCCGTTTATCGGCATCCAAAGCACGCTCCTTGTCTTTTTCAGTAACACTTGATCGCCCCGAAAAATTTAGTACCTCCTCAGCAAACAAGAGATTAGTGATGTCGGGAGAATTAGATAATGGAGCTGGAGGCAGGGGAATGAAGTATAAGGTAATTGTAACACCGATATTGAAAGAAGGGACATTACAAAATAAAGAAGGGAAGCTGGAAATACAAAATGCAACTGAGGTAACGCTGGTTATCACTTCTGCTACTGATTACCGTTTGCATTTTCCTGATTACACCAATAATGAGTTTGAGAGGGAACTTGAACAGGTTACGGAGAAAGCCGTTAATCAATCTTATGCGACGTTGAAAAAAGAGCACGTTTCTGATTTTTCTTCTTTTATGAATCGGGTGCTTTTCCGGTTGGGAAAGTGGGATAGCAGTCAGCCTGCGGATATCCTTCTCCAGAAAAATAAACAAACTCAAAATGAGCAGGAATTGTATGCGCTGTATTTTCAATACGGGAGATATTTATTGTTATCTTCTTCCAGGGAGGGCAGCCTGCCTGCAAATTTGCAGGGGATGTGGGCAAATAAGATACAAACACCCTGGAACGGCGATTATCATACCGACGTGAATGTACAGATGAATTATTGGCCGGCTGAGGTTACAAACCTTTCGGAGACCCAGTTGCAGTTGATTGATCTTATTGAATCGCTACCGAAGCCCGGCGCCAGAACTGCTTCCATACAATACCATGCGGGCGGATGGGTAATGCACCCCATTACTAATGTGTGGGGATTTACCGCTCCCGGTGAACATCCGGGATGGGGATTGCATGTGGGTGCCAGTGCCTGGATGAGTCAGCATTTGTGGGAACATTATGCTTTTACGCAAGACAAAGATTATTTGGAAAAGGTATTTCCTGTTTTACAATCCGCTGCTGCATTTTACTTAGACTGGTTGGTGAAAGATCCGGTATCCGGAAAATTAGTTTCAGGCCCTGCCGCTTCCCCGGAAAATACTTTTATTGCACCGGATGGCAGTCAGGCTGGTATTAGTATGGGTCCATCGCACGACCACCAGGTCATTCATGATTTGTTTACTCATGTATTAGCGTCAGCGGATATTTTGAAAAAAGAAAATAAAACAATTGCTGCAATAAGAAGAGCCATCCTTGAAATTCCCGATCCAGCCATTGGTCGTGATGGACGTTTGATGGAATGGGCTCAGGAATTCAGGGAGACTGAGCCTCAGCACAGACACGTGTCGCATTTGTTTGCATTATATCCGGGAAATCAAATTTCCTTTTATAAAACTCCAGAGTGGGCGCAGGCTGCAAAGAAGTCGCTGGAACTGCGTGGTGATGGCGGTACCGGATGGTCGCTGGCTATGAAAGTATGTTTCTGGACGCGATTACATGATGGAGATCACGCATTAAAATTACTGAACCGCCTATTAAATCCAGTACATTCCTCCGGCGTTGAAATGACGAATAGTGGAGGCACCTACAATAATTTGTTTTGTGCCCACCCGCCATTTCAAATTGATGGAAATTTCGGCGCCACTGCAGGAATAGCAGAAATGCTATTACAGAGCCATGAAGATTTTATTGAATTGCTGCCGGCGCTGCCCTCCTCCTGGAAAGAGGGCGAAATAAAAGGATTGTGTGCCAGAGGAGGCTTTGAACTGAGTTTTCAATGGGAGGGGGGAAAGCTGGTGAGGGCTTCTTTGTTATCAAAAAAAGGAGGAAACTGTGTGATACGGTATAATGATAAGGAAATAAAATTGGAAACCTATTCCGGAAAGCGTTACAACCTCACAGGTCTCTTAAAATAATTAGTTCTATTTTTTGTTCATGGACTTGATTAATTTTGTAGGGCGCATTTGTTATCATACTTATCGAAAAAAGATTTTTAATCATGAAATTGAAATACAATCCTCGATACCCATCAGTGGAAGATTTAAGAAAAAAGGCGAAGAAAAAAGTTCCCGGCTTTGCCTTCGATTATTTGGATGGGGGTTGTAATGAAGAAATTAATCTGCGCAAAAATACCGCCGAAATAAGAGAAGTTGAATTACTGCCGCAGTACCTGGAGCCTTTTGATAAGATAGAGATGAAAACGGAGTTGTTCGGGCATGTTTATGATGCGCCTTTTGGAATTGCTCCAGTTGGATTGCAGGGTTTGATATGGCCTAATGCTCCCGAAATATTGGCCAAAGCAGCCTTTAAGCATAATATACCCTTTACCTTAAGCACTGTAAGTACAAGTTCCATTGAAAAAATCAGTGAATTAACAGAAGGCCGTGCCTGGTTTCAGCTGTATCATCCTGCCGATAATTCATTACGGGACAAGATTCTAAAAAGAGTCGCCGAACATTGTCCGGTTCTGGTAATTTTGAGTGATGTTCCCACTTTTGGCTACCGCAATAAAGAAATTAAAAATGGCCTGGCCATGCCTCCGCGGATGACCCTCAAGAATATTATCCAGATTATGGGAAGACCGGATTGGGCTCTCAAGACCCTGATTCACGGACAGCCTTCCTTTAAGGTGCTTAAGCCCTATATGCCCAAAGGCATGAATATGCATCACCTCGGATTGTTTATGAACAAAACTTTTAACGGAAGGTTGAATGAGGAGAAGGTAAAAGCTATCCGGGATATGTGGAAAGGAAAACTGGTGATTAAAGGAATAGCGAGTGAAGCGGATACAGAAAAGGCGATTCAATTAGGAATAGACGGTATCATTGTCTCCAATCATGGAGGCCGACAATTAGATGCCGGACCTTCTACGATAAAGGTACTTTCAGGAATAGCAGCAAAATTTAGCGATAAAATAAAAGTGATGATGGACAGTGGTATCAGAACGGGACCGGATGTTGCCCGTGCTCTTGCCTCAGGGGCACAATTTACCTTTATGGGAAGAACTTTTATGTATGGTGTGGGCGCTTTGGGAAATGAAGGGGGAAATCATACGATCTCCATTTTAAAAACACAATTGCAACAAGTCATGGAACAAATCTGTTGCGAAAAGGTGAGTGATCTCCCCCGTCATCTCATAAGCAAAAGTTAGCTCATAAACTCTGTCCTTCAGAATCGGTTTTAACCCTTCAGTTCCTTCCATATTTTTCCCGATGGAAAGGTATAGTCGGCTATGGATGATTTTTTCATTGTGATACTATATCCGGGATCCATTGGGGGCATATAATTGCCATTCTTTATAACTACCGGAAAGAGGAAGTGCTCATGCAAATGATCCACATATTCTGTAATCCGATTGGTTAAAGATCCGCTGATGGCAATATAATCTATCATAGATAAATGTTGTACATATTCACAGAGCCCCACGCCGCCGGCATGAGGACAAACTGGGATATTAAATCGGGCAGCCATGAGCATGATAGCCAGTATTTCATTAACTCCACCTACACGGCAACTATCAATCTGACAAATGTCAATAGCCCCACTCTGTAAGAATTGTTTAAAAATTACCCTGTTCTGACAATGTTCTCCAGTTGCCACTTTAATAGGTGATACGGCCTTGCGGATTGCGCCATGGCCTAAAACATCATCGGGGCTGGTAGGTTCTTCAATCCACCAGGGATTAAATCTCGCCAGCAATTTCATATTTTCTATAGCCTCATTGACATCCCACTTTTGATTGGCATCCATCATCAGTTTGATGTTATCGCCAATTTCTTCTCTGATAATTCCCGCTCTTTTTATATCCTCTTTAACGTTGGCGCCTACCTTCATTTTCATATGCGTCCATCCTTCTTCTTTTGCCTGTCTGCTCAGCCGGCGAATCTTATCTTCCGAATAACCCAGCCAGCCTGCGGAGGTAGTATAGGCCGGATAACCATTTTTCAGTAAAAAATCAATTCTTTCCTGTTTGCTGTGCTCTAATTTTTTCAACATTTGTATTGCCTCTTCCGGAGTGATGGCGTCGGTGATATAAGTGAAGTCTATACACCCTGTCAATTGTTCGGGAGTCATATCCGCCAATAATTTCCATAAGGGTTTTTTTTCTGATTTAGCATACAGATCCCAAACTGCATTCACTAGTGCTCCTGTAGCCATGTGAATTACACCTTTTTCAGGACCCAGCCACCGAAGTTGACTATCGCCGGTTATCATTCGCCAAAAACCCGCCATGTCGGACGTCAGCTTGACCAGAGATTTACCTTTTAAGAGATAGGAAAGGGATTCAATGGCGGCCACACAAAGTTCATTGCCCCTTCCAAGGGTAAAAGTAAGCCCATGTCCCTCGAGCGAAGGATCATTGGTTTTCAAAATTACATAGGCTGCCGAATAATCAGGATCGGGATTCATGGCATCTGAACCATCTAAGGTTTTGCTGGTGGGGAAACGGATATCTTTCGTTTCAATAGAAGTAATAATCAGTGACATATGTTTGTATTGAATATTTTTAGAAATGTTGAATTTTTGAAACCAGTTGATTCAGGAAAGCACCAGTAACGGGGTTTTGTTTTATCTCCTCCATCCCTTCGTAACGAAGTAATTTTTCTGAAATGTTTTTTATTGCATGTACAGCAATTTTTAATAAACCTGGTCCAAGACTTACTCTTTTGACGCCCATTTTATGAAGTGTTTCAAAATCAGGTATATTGGGAAGCAGGAGAATATTGAGCGGTAG
>CAZFGP010000197.1:0-6724 GCA_964518685.1 uncultured Terrimonas sp. | reverse complement strand
GCTATGGCGCTGCGGGGAAGATGGCTCAGTTGGTTATTCAATTCCTCACTAATATCATCCACTAATTTCTTTGAAGTACTCACCAGCAACACCTGGCTGTCGGGTCCGTGTTCTGCCTGTGAAAGCAGATCTGAAGCTGCGAAAACGGGATTAGCCGTTTCGTCTGCCAGTACACATACTTCGCTTGGGCCTGCAGGCATATCAATGGCAATGCCCTCACGCTGTACCAACTGCTTTGCGCAGGTAACGTATTGATTGCCCGGCCCAAAAATTTTGTACACCGCAGGAACCGATTCTGTTCCAAAGGCCATAGCCGCAATGGCCTGGGCGCCTCCCACTTTAAAAATCCGGGAAATACCCGCTATCTGTGCAGCATATAAAACAGCATGGTGTACCTGTCCATCCTTGCCGGGTGGTGTGCATAATATAATTTCTTTACAACCTGCCAGTTTTGCCGGTATGCCCAGCATCAATACCGTTGAAAAAAGAGGCGCACTTCCTCCCGGAATATATAAACCTGCTTTTTCTATACCCACATTTTTTCGCCAGCACTGTATGCCAGGCATAGTGGTAATTTTTTCAACCGGTGAAATCTGGGCAACATGAAATTTTTCAATATTTTTTTTCGCCTGGAGGATGGCGGATTTCAGCGATTCAGGCAACGCTTTCTCTGCTGATGAAATTTCAGAATCAGATACCCGAAGCTCGTTTAATAACACCCCGTCAAAACGCAGGGTGAGCTCTATCAGGGCCTTATCCGCATTTTGCCTTACTTCAGCCAGCACCTTTTGCACAGCACCTTCCAACTTGATGTAATCCAATGCCGGCCGCTGTAATAAAGACGACCATTCTTTTCGCGGAGGATTTATTATGATGTTCATCAGATCATTTGAATTTTGAATTTTGAGATTCCCGGTACCATAAACTACATAACCATTTTCTCTATTGGCACTACTAATATCCCCTGTGCGCCGGCGGATTTCAATCTTTCTATTTTGTCCCAAAACTCATCCTCACTCAACACACTGTGCACCGAACTCCAGCCCTTGTCTGCCAAAGGCAGCACGGTAGGGCTTTTCATGCCGGGTAAGAGACTGATGATTTCATCCAGCTTTTCATTGGGCGCATTTAATAAAATATATTTATTGTTTTTTGCTCTTTTTACGGCATGTATCCTGAACAATAATCTGTCCAGAACGGACTGTTCTTCTTTGGTGACATTGTGTTGTCTGATCAGGACGGCTTGTGAATATAAAATGGTTTCTACTTCTTTCAGTCCGTTCGTCAGCAGGGTTGAACCACTGCTCACTAAATCGCAAATAGCATCAGACAATCCGATACCGGGAGCAATTTCCACGGAACCACTGATTTCATGGATATCGGCATTCACTTTATTTTTCTTCAAATGCTGCCGGGTCAGGAACGGATAGCTGGTGGCAATCCGTTTTCCCTCAAGGGATTGAATATTCTCGTAATGCTCCCCTCTTACTACCGCAATACTCAGCCTGCAACTGCCAAATCCTAATTGTTCTATAATCTTCACTGATTTATCTTTTTCATAAACCACGTTTTCACCTACAATACCGATGTCTGCCACGCCATCTTCCACATACTGGGGAATGTCATCGTCTCTTAGAAAAAACACCTGTAAGGGAAAGTTAGCCGCTTCCGTTTTGAGTTTGTTTCCTCCATTCGCAATAGCAATACCACATTCCTTCAAAAGGTTCATAGAATCCTCGTGAAGTCTACCTGATTTTTGAATAGCCAGTTTGATCATTAGTGAATATATTTTAAATAAAAAAGACCTACCATCTGGTAAGCCTCTGACATGTTTTATTTGATACGTACATACAGCACCGGCCTACCCTTTGGGTAAGAAATAATGGTGATGACGTACATGAAAAGTCATATTCAATATTAATTTTAACGGCGCAAAAATAAGATTTGAGTCTTACTTAACAAAATTTCTGCCTGTATCTTTTTCCGGTATGCAATGAAAACAAAGGACAAAACAAATTATTCTATAAATTGTAGGCCTTTTTAAAACGCACTAAAATTTTATTATGACTATTCCATTCTCCAAAATTGTAATGAGCGCTGGTTTATGTATAGCCATCTCGGCTTGTTTTGCTCAAAAAGCGCCGCGTCAGGGCGATCCCAAACTTACAGAATATTGGGAGCCTGCCGTACGCATTATTGCTCCGGGAAAAACCAATGCAGACGCTCCTTCTGACGCAATCGTATTGTTTAACGGAAAAGACGCTTCGAATTGGAAATCAGAGAAAGATGGAAGTCCGGTAAAATGGAAAATTGATGATGGGGCACTGGTGGTTGTCGGCGGAACCGGCGGTATCGTAACCAAGGAGGGATTTGGCGATTGTCAATTACATATAGAATGGCGATCTCCTGCAATAGTGAAAGGAGAGAGCCAGGGTCGGGGCAACAGCGGTATTTTCCTGATGAACCGGTACGAATTACAGGTGCTGGACAATTATAATAACCGCACTTATTCCAACGGACAGGCAGGCAGTATTTATAAACAAACTCCTCCTTTAGTAAATGCCTCCCGTGGACCGGGCGAATGGCAAACTTATGATATTTTGTTTTCAGCCCCTGTCTTCCAGGAAGATGGAACAGTAAGGACCCCCGCTAAAATTACGGTCTTTCATAATGGAGTAATTGTTCAAAATAACACCACTATCTGGGGTTCAACCCAATATATTGGCACCCCCAATTACGAAAAACACAGTTCCAAAGAACCTATTATGTTGCAGGATCATGGCAATCCGGTAGCGTACAGAAATATATGGATCAGACCGTTGTAAAAAAATAAGTATCAGGTTTCCTGTATTGCTTCATCTGGAAACCTCTATTAAAAAAAGGCCGTATGAAAATACGGCCTTTTTGGTTGATTCATAGGAAGGTCTTAACGATTTGAAAAAGCCACACCATGACGGCGCAGCTTCTTCCTCATCAGAACCCTAACCATCATTGCCTGAATCCGTTGATTCCATAATAATAAGTATCTGAACTACCCGGGTAAAGACCCTCTATTTGAAAATTATTTCCCTGTTTATTTAATGCGGCTTTCATATCGTCCACCGTTTTCACCTGGATACCTCCTATTCTGGTGATGACAAAACCATCTTTCATATTGGTTTGCGACCCTATGATTCCATCTTCATTAATTTGGGTTACCAGTATACCTCCATCAATTTTCAGTTCTTTTGCCTGCTCCTTACTAACTCCCTGAAATTGAGCCCCTAAAGATTCAATAACAGCAGCATCCTGACTGGCGAAAGAACCTATTTTCCCTTTCAGGGTAACGGTTACATTTTTCTCTGATTGACCGCGCATATAGGTGATATTAACCTTGTCACCAGGTTTCATCCTGGCAATTTGTTCGGCCAGTTCAGCGCTACTGGCAACAGAGGTACCATTCACCTTTGTTATGGCATCTCCTTTTTTAAGTCCGGCCTCAGCGGCAGCACCCTGCGGATCTGTTTCTGCAATCCACACTCCATTGATATCATCATTGATCCCCAGTTCTTTTTTAGCTGCATCATCCGGATTATCAGGAACCATACTGATTCCAAGATATCCTCTTTGAACGGATCCATATTTCATGATATCACCAATCACTTTTTTCATCAGGTTAGACGGGATAGCGTAAGCATATCCTGCATACGATCCTGTTGGAGAGGCTATTGCTGCATTGATGCCAACCAGCTCACCATTAGTATTAACCAATGCTCCTCCGCTGCTGCCAGGATTAACGGCTGCATCGGTTTGTAAGAAGGCTTCCACAGGCGCTTTACCCTGCCTGTTAATACCAATATTCCTACTCTTGGCGCTTATGATACCCTGGGTTACAGTAACGTCAAGATTCAAAGGATAACCAATAGCCAATACCCATTGCCCCAACTTTACATCATCCGAATTGCCTACGGGCATCACCGGAAGATCCTTTGCATCAATTTTTATTAATGCCAGATCGGTGTTGGGGTCTGTTCCCACAACTTTAGCCTTGTAATCCTTCCTGTCATTTAAGGTAACGGTAACTTCCGTAGCTCCATCTACCACATGATTATTAGTAACGATATAGCCATCTTTACTAATAATTACACCTGAACCGGAGGCTTTCTGTTCAGGCATTTGAAAGTTTTTGCCGTCATCACCAAAAAACCTTCTAAACATATCATCGTTTCCAAAGAAATCACCAAAGGGATTAGTCTGGCGGTTGGGTTTGTTAGCGGCTTGTTTAAATTTTACCACAGTCTTTATATGTACAACCGATGGTACTGCAGATTCCGCAGCCTTTTGAAAATCCACCGGGCCTCCATAAGCCGGCGGTGCATAATTTGTTTGTACGACAGGCGTCTTATTTGATGCAAAAACATTGTTATAGGCATTGTCTTTTTTGCTAAAAAAGAAAGCGCTGCCTAATATAGCGGCAGTTACAAGCGCAATCCCTGTAATTCTTAACTTATTCTGTTTCATATTCGCAATTTTTAGGTTTAACTTCTTAAGCAAATATGCAGGTCAAAACTGAACAGAATCTGAATAAAACCGGCTTGTAATTGGCTTTAACTTTTTCTATAAATTACTTTATCATCCATTTAACAAAAACCACCGTGGTTTCATCCTTTACAGAGAAATAGCTGAACCCAGGCTTACTGTAAAGATGTGCATCTCCTGTAG
Source organism: uncultured Terrimonas sp. (assembly GCA_964518685.1). GTDB lineage: Bacteria > Bacteroidota > Bacteroidia > Chitinophagales > Chitinophagaceae > Agriterribacter. The sequence continues at coordinate 2,023 of CAZFGP010000197.1, read as the reverse complement.
AAAACGGTAGGTTAAATCGAAGCGATTGAGCACACATATTTTTTTTACAATTTCCAGTCCTAGTCCAATGCTGTTTTTATCTGCGCTATTTTTATGAAAACGCGTAAAGATCTTTTCTTTATCGAGCGGTGCGGAATTCCCAGTGTTTTGCACTGTTAATTCTCCGGACTTCAGCGCTATAAAAATTTCTCCCGAGGGAACATTATGTCTGATGGCATTACTGATCAGATTACCCACCAGGATTTCTGCAAGCGTTTTATTCATACGGCAGTAGGTAGGTTCAATTTCCTTTGCATGGATGTTCAGATGCTTCGCCGAAATACCTTCTTCAAATTGCACTAAAATATTTTTAACCATCTCATGCAAGGCAACCTCTTCTTTTTCAGCAAACTGATTATTTTCAATTTTTGTAAGGAGTAATAAGGTTTTATTTAATCGCGTCAAACGTTGCACAACATCAAATAATTCCCCCATCAACTCGGCCTGCTGTTGCGTAATAGGAGTAGTTTGTATTAGCAATTCCAGTTTACTTTGAAGCACCGCTAAGGGCGTTTGCATTTCGTGGGATGCATTCTCCGTAAATTCTTTCTGCAATAAAAATAAACTCCGGTTGTTTTCTGACAAGACGGCAACAACATCGTTCAAATCGTCAAATTCATCAATATCTGTCTTTTGTAATGATATTGGATCGGGGTTATCAACACGAAAACGTTGTAACTCCCGAAGGGTATGGTTAAAAGGCTTCCAAATCACTTTAGAGAGTTTTCGATTGATCAGCAGCATTCCTGTTATTATCGTTATCAGCAGAAGTACCATAATTAAAACGATGCTTTTGATTAAATCCTGGCTACTGACAAGAGAATTTTGGACTACAATTTTATAAGGCAACCCCCTGATAAGAATATTGCTTTCCAGAATGCGATAGGAAACAGGATATTGTGTTACAGGATTGACCTTTTGCAGCGTGTAAAGACTATCAAAAGAACGATACGATGGCAACCGGTTGAAAATAATATCCGGGCCGAAGGCATCCAGGATAGCAAAAGGATCACGATCGGATATGCGTTCAATCCGGTTAACAATTTCTGCTTTTTGTAAGCGTAATGCCCGGTCAACATCATTGGAGATGATACGTTGAATTACAAAATAAAACAGGGGGATGGAAATAATTAAAATGCCTATGGCATAAACCAAATAAGATTGTATGGAGCGATTAAGGAGTTTCATCACACTTCAAACTTGTAGCCCATTCCGTAAATAGATTTAATATAATCCGTACATCCTGCCTGCGTGAGTTTCTTTTTCAGATTTTTGATATGGGCATAAATAAAATCGAAGTTATCAAAAACATCAGCCTCATACATAGTGAGGTGTTCTGCGATTGCATTCTTGGAAATAACCTTGTTCTTATTAGCCGCCAGATAAAGCAGGAGATCGTATTCTTTTCTTGTAAGATCAACTGGTTTGTGATGCACCGATACGGTTTGTGCGGCCGTATCTATTATAAGTTCATTCAGCTCTATTAATTTATTTCCCGCAAATTTCCTACGACGGATAATGGCAGCCACCCGTGCGCTCAACTCCGATAAATGAAAGGGCTTGGGCAGATAGTCATCTGCTCCAAGATTAAGCCCGGAAATCCGGTCATCTATTGCATTTCTGGCAGAAATTATAATCACTCCGTCTGATTTATTATTGGCTTTTAATTCCCGGAGTAAATCCAAACCGCTACCACCGGGCAGGGTAAGGTCGAGCAGAATACAATCATAATCAAAATCTTCTATTTTTTGCAGCGCACGGGTATAATCTGCCGCAATCTCACATAAATAGTTTTCGCTGCTTAAATACGTGGCAATACTTTTGCTCAATTCAGGTTCATCTTCTATAATCAGGATCTTCATTCATCTTTTTTACAAATAAATATAGCCATTCTGAACAGATTCTGAATTCAGGAACTTCCCTAAAACTGTGGGTGCATTTAAAATTCCTCCTGCACTCAGGTGCAACAAAGCAGAATACACTA
>CAZFGP010000196.1:5233-6761 GCA_964518685.1 uncultured Terrimonas sp. | reverse complement strand
CGTACCAACCGGATTACCTGCCGGAAATCTGGCGGGGCTGGGTAGATTTTGGAACCGGCTCTTTAGGCGATATGGGCTGTCATTTTATAGACGTGCCCTTCCGCGCCTTAAAACTGGGCTACCCCATGTCCGTAGAAACCAGCGTAGGATCGGTGTACACGGGTTTCTTCAAAGAGGCGATTTATCCGGACAGCTACCCACCCTCTGCTAAAACACATATCCAGTTTCCGGCCAGAGAAAACCTGCCCGCCGTTGAACTGATTTGGTATGACGGCGGAATCCGCCCCAAACGACCGGTGGAGCTATTGCCCGATGAAACGATGGGAGACTACGACGGGGGAATCATCTTTGATGGAAGCAAAGGCAAAATCATGGCCGGACTTTTCGGGGAGAACCCAACGCTGTTGCCTACCCGAAAGATGAGAGAAACAAAACTGCCCGTTTCAAAATTCGCTTCGGTTGAAGGCGGCAGAGACGGACATCAGCAACAATGGGTGAAAGCCTGCAAGAAAGGATACGGCGCTTATACCAGTTCCTCCTTCGATAAATCGGGACCATTGACTGAAACCGTGTTGATGGGAAATCTTGCGGTGCGCAGCTATAATTATTTCGAAACCGATGCCAAAGGGAATCGAAGATTCGACGGAAGAAAACAGTTGCTCTGGGACGGCAAAAACATGCGGGTTACCAACTTCGAACCGGCCAATCACTTTGTGAAGCGAACTTATCGGGGAAACTGGAGTTTGGGCGTATAATTATTGAGGTTAAATCATTGGTGAAAAGGAGTCATAAGAAGATTAAAAATTATTGTTAGGTCTTACAAGAGCGGAGAAACCAACCGGGCTGTCTTCTCCATAAACACTTTCCAAAACGATCGCCCTTTCCATAATTCAGGTTCAATCTTTTCTGCATCGCCAATATCGTGAAAAAAAATTTGTGCCAACTCAGTTGCTGTTTCTCCATCATAAACAATTGCATTGACTTCAAAATTCAGATCGAAACTGCGGTAATCCATATTGGCTGTTCCAACGATGGCAATCTTTCGGTCTGCAACGAGGGTTTTGGCATGAATAAATCCTTTCTGATATAAGAATATCTCCACCCCGGCATCTAAAAGATATCCATAATATGAACGGGCAGCTGCATCTACCAGTTTTGAATCCGAAATACCCGGAACAAGAAGTTTTATCTTTACTCCACCCAGTGCTGATACAATTAAAGCGTCCATTAAACTTTCACCGGGAATAAAATAAGGCGTAGTAATTAAAATTTCTTCTGTAGCAAGATTGATTGCCTGGAGTAAGGAAAACAAGATGGTAGGCGTATCAGAATCCGGTCCACTTGCCGCCACCTGAACGATTTTTTTGCTCTTATCTGAAATAGAAAATGGATGAGGGAAATAACTGATATCCGGAAGCAGCATTTTCCCGGAGCAGAAATTCCAATCACTGAAAAAAAGATATTGAAGATAAAATACACCCGGCCCATCAATCCGCAGGTGTGTGTCGCGCCAAAATAATTTTTTGGG
>CAZFGP010000196.1:0-5223 GCA_964518685.1 uncultured Terrimonas sp. | reverse complement strand
CTTTTTGTTAATATATCGGTCACTAACATTTATGCCACCAATAAAAGCTATGCGACCGTCAATGATAATCATCTTGCGATGGTTGCGATAATTCAATCTATTGGCCAATGCTATGAAGATAATCTTGTAAAACGGGAAAGCCTCCACTCCCCCCGCTCTCAAATACGGAACAATATTCTTACGAATAGACCTGCAGCCAAAATCATCATATATAAAACGAACCATCACCCCTTCTTTTGCTTTTTCAATCAACGCATCGGCAAGCGTCTTTCCTATCTCATCATTTTCGTAAATATAATATTCCACGTGAATATGATTACGGGCATCCCGGATTGCCTTTAAAACTTCCGGAAATTTTTGTTCGCCATTGATCAGCAGCTTCACTTTATTGCCCGTTGTCAATGGACTCTGGCTGTCTTTTACCAGCATAACCACCAATTCCCGGTTACTTTCTACAACAGCTCCTCCCTGATCATAGGTATAGGATGAATACTGGTATATATTCTCTTTTAACCGTCCGGATAAATGACTGTCCGCAAGTAATTTCTTACTGTATATTTTTCGTTTCCGGTAATTAATACCAAAAGAGAGGTAAAAAAGAATCCCTATAACAGGCAGGAAAATAGCCAGAAGTAAATAGGCTAGCGTTTTGGTAATGCTTCTCGTATCAAAAACAATCCATACGCATACCAATATTAAAACAATAAGGTATATAATTTCAAGGATAATCAGCCAGTTCATGCCAAATAAATTATACCCGCCATACTAATACCGTATAAAAGGTTTTTACGAATTGTGTACCACAAATGCGCAGTTTTTTCGTGCACTCGCAGCAATTGTTTAAATACATATACAGCGTTAACACCACACTACAATGAAAATCATCTTCCCAATTTAGGTAGTTTTTTCATCTTTGATATTAGAAACAATACCGGTTCATAAGCAATCAGGGTAATGAGCGACTGAGGGAATTTTTGAAATAATGCTATCCATGCGCTATTTGATTCAAAAAGCACGGGTTTGCCACCGTCTATTCGAATTCTGAAATGTAATAATTGTACACCACATTAAAAAGAGCAGTTCAATCTTTTTGTACAAATAAAATTTGATGGTAATTAACAAAATTTTCAAACTTTAAAAAGAAAGCCGTTAACTTTAGCAAACTGTTTTGCACTCCTAAAGCATCATTTGTAGAAAAATTGCATTTGCAATGATCTTAAGGTTTTGTTTTACTGTGCAAGATATCAGCCCTGAATTTCATTCTTCAAAAAGTAATGACTTTGAGAAAAATGGCATGAACCTCCAACACCCATAGATCTAATAACACAATACGGAAGTTAATCCTAAAAAACAACCAACCTAAAATCATTAATTAACAATGCAATTATGAAAGCGGTACCTGGCTCTATCACAGTCTTGCATCAACGCAAGAGCGGAACAAAAATATTTCCTTTTATTTTCACCTTTCTATTTATTTTATATTTCAATAGTTTCTCCCAGAACGTCCAACATATAAGGGGTAAAATAGTTGATGATACAGGGCAGCCTGTAATTGGCGCCTCTATTTCTGTGGCCGGAGGAACAACCGGAGCGAGTTCTAACGATCAGGGCGAGTTTGAAATTAGCGCTGCCATTATAAGCACTTTAAATATTTCGTCTGTAGGATTTGTTCCACAGAGTGTAAAAATAAATACTAATCAATTCCTGAATATCATATTAAAAGCAATAACCAAAGGTTTGGAAGAAGTGGTTGTTGTGGGGTATGGAACGCAAAGAAAATCCGATGTTACCGGATCAATTGTAAGGGTGGATGAAAAAGCCTTGAGAGAGGTTCCTGTTGCTAATCTGACTCAGGCTTTAACCGGCCGCGCAGCCGGGATAGACATTGCACGTTCCTCTACAAGACCGGGTCAGGCAGGTCAGATCAGGATTCGCGGCAGCCGTTCTTTAACAGGGTCTAATGATCCTTTGCTGGTGGTTGATGGAATTCCTTTTGGTGGCAGTATTAATGATTTGAGTCCAGATGATATTGCGAATATTGAAGTCCTGAAAGATGCGTCAGCTACCGCTATTTATGGATCACGAGGCTCAAACGGAGTAATCCTTATTACAACCAAGAGAGGCTCCAAAAGTGGAAAACCCACAATCAGTGTGAACACTTATTACGGGCTTTCACAAGTCATTAGTAAATATCCGATGATGAATGCCAAGGAATTTGCACAATATAGAACAGATGCGGCCTATAGCGGTGGAAACACAGCCGATGAACAACAAGGATTAGAAGATGGCGTAGATACCGACTGGCAGGGTGAAGTTTATAAGAATGGAAACATTACAGATAACCAAATCAGCCTCGCCGGAGGAAATTCGAATACACAATACGGACTTGGGGTAGGATTTTATCAGGAAAAAGGGATTTTGAGTTTCATTTCTCTTGATAGAGGTAACCTGCGTGCCACTATAGATCAAAAAATCGGTAATAGAATTAAAATCGGATTGAACACTTTAAATTCTCTGAGTTATAATAACGGGCAGGGCCTAAATCCCATGTACGCAATTTTACGAATGGCGCCAATGCAATCTCCCTATTTGTCAGATGGGACTTTAAACTATTTACCGGCATCAGGTTCTGTTGACGCAACTGCATACACCAACCCACTATTACTGAATGGCAGTTCGGAAATTATGAAAAACAGACAGAGAAGATTGCGAACCTTCAATAGCCTGTATGGTGAAGTTGAACTCTTTAATGGACTCAAATACCGTTTAAATGTAGGTCTGGACTTTAGTCAGCAGTATACCGGAAATTTCAATGGATCTGGTTCGTTTTTTAACCCTTCTTCAATTCTGGACCAGCACGGCACTTTAAATCCTTTACAAAACAATGCCGGTGTGGCCAATAGAGAAGAATGGAGTTATCTGATAGAAAACCTGTTAACATACGAAAAAACCATTAACGAAAAACACAGGATTACTTTTACCGGATTATTCAGTAGCCAGGGAATTCAGAACTTTAGCAGCAGTTTCAATGCTACAGGAATTCCGGCTAATTATATGCAGGAATATAATTACTTACAAGCCACCAATGTATTGGTTGATGTAAATAATAATGGTTATGTTAAGCAAGGATTATTATCTTATATGGGTCGTTTGAATTATGCTTATGACAACAGGTTTTTGTTAACGGCCACTGTTCGCCAGGACGGCTCATCCGTCCTCTCCCCCGGTCATCAATGGTTCACTTATCCTGCTCTTGCATTGGGTTGGAATTTATCTAACGAAGATTTTATGTCAGGTCTTGAGTTTATATCTAATTTGAAATTAAGAGCAGGATGGGGAACAACTTCAAACCAGGGTATAGCACCTTACTCAACCCTTGGAAGCCTATCCACTAACTTTTACAACTATGGGGCAACAAATGTTACAGGATATTTCGTGAGCGCTTTACCTAATGCTGATCTGAAGTGGGAGTCTACCACTAATACTAACGTAGGTATAGATTTTGGTTTATTTGAGAACAGAATTACAGGATCATTTGATGTATATGCGCAGAAAACTAAAGACATTCTGGTTAATAAGAGTTTACCAATTAGCAATGGTGCAACAAGTTATGTTACGAACGCTGCAAAAACGAAAGGACATGGCATAGAGATCAGCCTGAGTTCTGTTAATATCAAGTCAAATAATGGACTTAATTGGGCGACGGACTTTAACTTCACTATTAATCGTGAAGAAATTGTAGAATTAGCCGACCCTACACTAAAACAAGACATAGGTAACGGATGGTTTGTAGGCCAACCATTAACAGTGATCTACGATTTTAAAAAAATTGGCGTCTGGCAAACTAATGAGATTGAGAAAGCAAATTCCTTTAAATCTAAGCCGGGAAGAATAAAGATAGAAGACGTAAGTAATAATGGTGAAATAGACGCCAGTGACAGAGTCATTATAGGAAACTTTCAACCTGATTGGATTGCAGGCATGACAAATCGGCTTAATTTCAAGGATTTTGATCTTTCATTTGTGATGTTTGCAAGATGGGGTAATATGGTTGTAAATAAGTTCTTCCAGGGAGCCTCCGGTGGAGGTCCTTATGGTTTTTTTGGCCAGGGAAGAGCGAATGTTATTAAATACAATTATTGGACACCGACCAACCCCACCAATGAATTTCCAGAACCCGATGGTAAAAATTTAAATGCAGATTATTATTCTACTCTCGGGTATATGGATGGAACTTTCATCAAAATGAGGAGTATAAATCTTGGATATATGCTACCTGATAAGGTTTGTAATAAACTGAAAGTGGAATCACTAAGAGTGTATCTAACGGCACAGAATCCCTTCATTATTTATTCCCCTTTAGTTCAGAAAGGATATGGAATTGATCCGGAAGGAAATCAGATTGGAGGCGCTTTAGAATCCCAGGGAGGCGCAGCCGGAACACCCGGCAGAGCCATTACAATCGGAGTTCAAACTCCTCCTACACGTGCCTGGATAATTGGATTAAATCTTAAGTTTTAATACTTAATACTCATTGACTATATAAAGTTTTCAGATATGAAATATTTACATAAAATTACTGGAATTGGTTTTTTAATGGTTCTTTTACTCACCCTTTCCTGCAACAAGGTGCTGGTTGAGCAAAACAAGTCAAACATTACACCAGGTATTTTTTCTACTCCTTTAGGGTTGCAGGCCGGTCTGACTGCAGGTTACTCCAACCTTCGTTTCATCTTCGGTCAGGAGCCGCAACTTTACGTTTCACAAGCAGGAACTGATGAAGTATTAAGAGGAGCAGGTGCTTCAACGCAAGCATTTTTTTATAATATTCAGACGACGGATGGCGATGTGGCCAACCTGTGGAATACCTCCTACCAGTCAATCAATACCCTTAATGGAGTAATAGCCAATGGACCCAATGCTGAACTGCCTGCGGCAACAAAAGCAACACTTGTTGCAGAAGCTAAGTTTACCAGGGCATTTTATTATTTTATGTTGGTTCAAACATTTGGTGATGTAAGTCTTCACCTGGAGTTTAACACTAATCCTTCTGTTTCCGATTCCCGACAACCCATTGCAGATGTATATGCGGCAATTATTAAAGATTTAAATGATGCCATTCCTGATCTTCCTAATTCACCAGCTCAGTCAAAAGGACATACTTCTAAACCGGCAGCACTATTTCTTCTGGCAAAAGTTTACTTAACCAGAGGATGGTCAACC
>CAZFGP010000195.1:0-6869 GCA_964518685.1 uncultured Terrimonas sp. | reverse complement strand
TCGGAACTGCCTTTTTTATATTTTTTTAGGCTATTTTAGTCGGACAATAGTGATTCCAATTATAGAAATTGATGTTTGCACGAATATAAAAGACTTTGCTTTCTCCTTTAGGAACATAAAAAATGGAGTAGGGCAATTCATTAAAAATAGCATAGGAAAAGCTGGACGCCTGGTTGTTCAGGGATTGTAACCTCCCCTTACTACTGTCGTACTCGTACATGGTAATCTGCTGGGCCCTGCCCATATACAACCAAAAGGTATCCTGATTTCCGCTGTTGTATACAGATACCTTCAGGAAACAATAGGCATCCGGTTTTGTGGGGTCAAATAGTTTATTGCGTGCGAGATAGCTGAAATCTTTTTCCGGGAGATCATCAATAGAAGTGTTTTTACTGTAGTCGGTAAAAAAGGATATTCTGCCAAGTATGGTGTCATATTTGCTAATGGTCCCCAGGTCAATTTGCCGTGTTGTCTGTGCCTCCGCGAAGAGAAGGCAAAAGAAACAGATAGCTATTAATGTTAGCGTTTTCAGCAATCGGGTAAATATTTATGGCAATAATGAATGTTTCGCAGGTGTAATTTACACTAATAATCAATAAGTATGCCACTAAGAATCAGGAGCCGGTTTTTGAAATCCTTAATACCGGATTGATGCAGCGGCGCAGGTAGAAATAATAGCTGCTACTTCCAATAGACTCAGTGTAATGAAGGTAATTTTAGGACAATGGTAGTTCCATTATGATTCGAAATGTTGCAGGTTCCTCCATGCAATTCAACCCTATTATGTAAGTTAACCAATCCGTTTTTAAAACTTTCAATAAGGGATGGGTTGAATCCTATGCCATTATCCCTAATCGTTAAACCAAAGCAGGGACTCACTTCTAAGGTGATATTCACTTCAGTGGCCTGAGCGTGTTTTACGATATTGTGTAAAACCTCTTTTACGCAAAGCATGATACTTCGTCTGAGTTTTCCATCCACTTTGATATTGGGAATATTTTCAGGAATATTAATATACAAATGTATTTGAACGTGCTCAAAATATTCCACTATCAGGTGACGCAGGTAGGCAATCAGGTTAGGAAGCGTATCATTTTTGGAATTTAAGCTCCAAATAATTTCATTCATTCGGTCCATTAAATTATTGGAAGTTTCTGAAATCTTTTCCAATTCTTTATTGTTAGGTTGGAGGCTTTTTACTTTTGCTATTTCACTAAGCAGCCGGATGGAAGTCAGTCCTGAACCAATATCGTCGTGTATTTCCTGAGAAATACGGTTTCGTTCCTTATCTCTCGCCTCAATTACCGCACGGTACTTCTCTAATTCTATTTTTTCATTTTCAAGTTTCAATTTTTCCATATTCCTTATCTGTGCCGTTTCCTCCACCCGGGTTCTGAAAAAGAGCGCCTGTATAAAGAAAAGCAAAAGAAGTAATATGGCGGTATTAAAAAAGATGCCGGGCATTCCCAGTTGCTCCCTTAAATTGTAATGCGTCATTTTCCAGCGATCCAGATAAAGTGCAATGCCTGATAAGAATATAGCAAGAAACGAACCTATGGCAATATACCAGGCTTCTTTTTCCTTCCTTTTCATTAGAGAAATGGCCAGGATAACGAAATAAATCAGCATGATAACTCTTAAAAGGGTGAACGCAGATTTTCCAAGGTGGTTATACTGACCTGAATAAGTAAGCGGAAGGTTGATTGCCAAAAATACGATCATAGTGATGATGAGAAAACGAAAGTGCTGATATAAGCGGGGTCTCTGGGTTTTTAATTTTAAAAAGGCGGTAATGAAAAGAAGGATTAATATGCAACCGGATAATTGCAGTCCCTGATACCTCAGATCATTTATTAAGAAATAAAAGTCATTGAACATGAAAATATTAAGCAGACGAAGCAAAAAATAGATGAAGAAAATTGCAGTTGTGAGACTAAGATAGAGGTATTCGTTTTTAAAAGATCGAAAAAAAATTGTTAGGGAGTAAATGAGAATACTGAACATTATCCCAAGCAGAGCAGTCGAAATGTAAAGATAAGGGCGGTTAGGCTGCAAAAAGTATTCAAAAGAAAAAGTAGTCTCCTCCTGAGGTATTAATATAGCCGGATCAAACTGATCCCAATTATATAAATTAAAATCAATCTTGATAAAATAGTTTTTATATTCTCCTTTATTTACAACTAAGAATGTATAGGGAATAAAATTAAACATGGGGAAAGAATAGGAATTGATATGGTTGTTTAACCGGATTAGTTTTCCGCTGCTATTGTCTTGTTCGTACATGGTGTATCGTTGGGCTTTACCCATATACAACCAAAAAGTATCCTGTTGCCCTGAATTGGTAACAGAAAGTTTTAAAAAATTGCTTGCTTCCGGAGTTTTGTCATTAATGGGGAATTTTTGGACCGGTGAAACAAAATTAGCATCCGTTACTTCCTCAATATCAATATTCTTACGGTGATCTGAATAGTAAGACAGCCTTCTGATGATGGTATCGTATTCATTTATTTTTCCAAGATCTATGATACTTGTATATTGTCCTAACGCTGAGTTAAGAAACAATAAGCACATGCAGGCTATGATGATCCTTTTTAGCAGCAATTGGAAAGAATTGGAATAGAAATACCTCACATGTAATTTAGATAATATTTTTGTAAATTTCCGGACTTTATTTCGGAAAATAAAGAATATACTTTCCTTCAAAAAAAGGATTCCCGGAAAAGAGTGAGGTTATTTCCCAAATCAGAGGTGTACGCCGGCTCTCCCGGATTTCATTTTGGAGATCGCCACCTTTCAGGCAAATCAGCCCATTCTTGTGTGATTCAGTCTTCCTGCCATCTTTCAATAGAGGCATGCTCCATTGTAAAAGCGTTTTTACAGGCGCTACAGCCCGGCTTACCGCAAAATCAAATTTTCGGTTTTTTATTTCTTCTGCTCTGATGTGTGCGGTACTTACGTTTTTAAGATGCAGAGTTGCAATTACCTCGTTTACCACTTTTATCTTTTTCCCAATGGAGTCGGTGAGATGAAATTGTGTCTCAGGAAAAAAAATGGCCAGAGGTATGCCCGGAAATCCTCCTCCGGTTCCAATATCTATAATTTCGGTGTCTGCTGTAAATCTAAAGATGGCAGCAATTGCAAGAGAATGTAAAATATGTTTTTCATACAAGGATACTATATCTTTTCTGGAAATAACATTGATTTTTTCATTCCATTCCTTATATAGGTTATCAAGGAGTGCAAATTGTTTCAATTGCTGGTCAGATAACCCGGTAAAATAGCGGGTTATTACTTCCAGTTGCCCCTGGGCTTTTTCCATATTGCAGTACTAAAAATGAGATAATAAAAAAACATAAAAATATCGAAAACCCAGAACCACTTAATCAAATCCTTTTCGTTTAATTTTTCCATCGCTTTATACCAGATGATGCCTTGTACTACTAAACGAAATAAATATACAGCTACTGCAATTTCCCACCGAAAGCAGAGAAGCGCCAAAATAAAAGAGGGATAATACAAGAAATAGGTAAATGAATATGCGCCCAGCAGAAATTTGTGTTTTGCCTTATACAACTTTGAAGTGGTGTAATGTCTTTGTTTCTGCGCTATCCATTCTTTCCATGTTTTTTTGGGTTCTGATAATGTAAAAGCCTCCTTATCAATCTCAATTTTTGTATTATTACTGTTTGCTGTGGTATTGATAAACAAATCATCGTCTCCTCCGGGCAGATGATTGTGTGCTGAAAAGCCTTTATTTCGGAAGAAAATATCCTTTTTATAGGCGAGATTTCTTCCTACCCCCATATAGGGTAATCCGGCAAGAGCATAAGAAAGATATTGAAGAGCAGTATGAAAGGTTTCAAACCGAATTATTTTATTGAGCAGCCCTTTTCGTTTGTGATAAGCGCCATACCCTAATACAATCTCAGTTTCCTTTTCAAAGGGGATCGTCATTTTGTGAATCCAGAATTCACTTGCCGGAACACAGTCGGCATCCGTCAGTAACACCACTTCATAGCGCGCTGTTTTTATTCCAATAGATAATGGGAATTTTTTCCCTCTTATGAATTGAGCTTCCTGCTTCAGCTCAACGGGACGAAGTTGGGGAAAGTCTTTCTGAAGGGCTTCCAGCAGGTATTTCGATTCGTCCAGAGAGTTATCATTTACTACTATGGTTTCATGGGCTCCATGAAATTCCTGAACCAGGATACCAGGAAGATTTTTAGCTAAATTTGCCGCTTCATCGCGGGCACATACAATAACAGAAACAGGCTGCTGGCGATAGGAGACTTCAGGTTTTTTGCGGTAGAAAGCCAGTCGCCTAAAAAAATAAAGATAATATATGACCTGAGTCAGAGTGATGCAGCAATAAAATACAAACGCCAAAATTGACCAGTCAGGTATTTTTATCATGGCGGCGAAGGTAAGAAATAGAAACTTCTGTTATGAATGGAATTATAGCAAAAAAATCGGAGAGACAAATATGACCTCATTACAATTTGAAATATTTAAGAAAGACGGATTATCCGGAGCAAGGACAGGCAAAATCATCACCGACCATGGTGTTATTCCTACTCCTATATTCATGCCGGTGGGTACTGCCGGAAGTGTAAAGGCAGTAACCCAAAATCAGTTATTAAACGAGATACACGCAAAGATCATATTGGGTAATACCTACCATTTGTATTTGCGGCCGGGAACAGGAGTCCTGGAAGAGGCAGGTGGGTTGCACCGGTTCATGAACTGGTCCTATCCCATATTAACGGACAGCGGAGGATATCAGGTTTTTTCGCTTGCCGGCACCCGTAAAATAAAGGAAGAGGGCGTGATGTTTCAAAGCCATATTGACGGCAGCCGGCATTTGTTTACGCCCGAAAAAGTGATAGATATCCAGCGGAGTATCGGGGCAGACATTATTATGGCGCTGGATGAATGCCCCCCTTATCCCAGTGATTATAATTATGCACGAAATTCAATGGAGCTTACGCATCGTTGGTTAGACAGGTGTTTCGGGCAAATGAAAAATACAGAACCCCGATATGGCTACCAGCAACATCTTTTTCCAATCGTACAGGGGGGCACTTATGCCGACCTGAGAAAGCAATCCTGCGACTATATCAGCGCCTGCAATGCATCTGGCAATGCCATTGGCGGATTAAGTGTAGGTGAGCCGGAACAGATGATGTATGACTTGTGTGGATTATGCTGTGCACATCTGCCGGAGGATAGACCCCGATATTTGATGGGTGTGGGTACGCCCTGGAACCTGTTGGAAGGGATAGCGCTGGGCGTGGATATGTTCGATTGTGTAATGCCTACCAGAAACGGACGTAATGCTATGTTATTTACCTCAAAGGGCATTATTAATATAGATAACAAAAAATGGGAAAAGGATTATTCTCCGATAGACGATGGTATTGCCTGCGAAACCAGCAATTATTACAGTAAGTCTTATCTGCGGCATCTTATGAAGTCGAAGGAGATCCTGGGATTAACGTTAGCCAGTATTCATAATCTTTCCTTTTATCTTCATGTGATGGCAGAGGCACGTAAACATATTGAGGCCGGAGATTTTTTAAGCTGGAAAAACAGCAGCATCGAACAGTTTAAAGTAAGACTGTAAGAGATTAATTAGGCCATTATAAAAATGGAAAGGGAATAAAGATGCTGAAAGAGGATTGGGATAAAATTAAAAACCGTTCGGAAGCCCGTTGTACACTACTAATTTACATTTTACTAATTTCGTTTTTGTTCAAAAAGCCAAGATAGAAGTGTTGGTTCCTCAAAGGCATTTTTCCAACTGTCGTGTTTCACTCCAGGGTATTCTGTGTATTTTACTTTTGCTCCCGCTTCCTGCAATGCGGCTACCATCCTTCTGGAATTGATTACAGGTACTACATTATCATCTTCGCCATGGAAAATCCATATTGGGAAATTTTTACGGTATAATTTTGCACTTGTGGGATTACCTCCCCCACAAATGGGAAAGGCAGCGGCAAAAAGTTTAGGTCTGCGCCATAAAATCTCAAAAGTTCCAAAACCTCCCATTGATAGTCCACCAACATATATTCTTTTGGCATCCACAATACCACTGTTAATAAGGGTATCAATAAAACTCATCACTAATTGTAAGGGTTGAGTTGGCTTTACGTCCATAGGAAACCTGTATATACCCGAGGAATCTTCGGGATTATTTTTAACACGAACACTCCATGAGGAATCTGCCGGACATTGTGGGAAAACAACAATGGCAGGATATTTCTCGCGGTTGAGAGAATCGAGGAAAACTGAACTTCCCCATACAAGCTGGGCTTCATTATCGTTTCCCCGTTCTCCCGAGCCATGTAAAAAAATCACCAAAGGATATTTTTTGTCTGTTGAAAAATGAATCGGAGACAGTATTCGGCAAGGAAGTGTATCATCTCCCTGGAGAAAAAACTGTCTTTCAAATAATTCCGAATCTGAAACCTGTGCTTTTACCCCAACAAAGGAACCGAGGAGCAGCAAACACAAGGAGTAGAGGGTGAGCCGGTATTGAATATTTTTCATAATAGAAAGATACAAAGTACTTTTTAGAGTTTTAGTTTACTTTTGTTAATTACCGATTACGCGGTTAAAGTTACAGAAGCAAAAGAAGAAAAGAGTATTCTGAAACCTCTATTGATGATTAAAAGAAGGGAAAATTTAATCCGGAAAACCCGGCTGCTGCGAGAGGCGGGTTCCGTATAACCCTAAAATAAGCATAAAAATCCGGATGAAAAAAATAGATTGGTACATATTTAAGGACTTCATCTTCACTTTCATATACTGTATTCTGTTGTTTACGGCTATTTCTGTAGTGGTAGATATCAGTGAAAAAACCGACGATT
>CAZFGP010000194.1:0-6936 GCA_964518685.1 uncultured Terrimonas sp. | reverse complement strand
GTTATCATTTCGTTATCTGTATTTGCTTCCACAATTTCTTTCGCTACAGCTTTTGCCTGGTCTGCTGCAGATTGTGACAAAGAAAGCAATACCTGTATGCGAACATCGTAATCGGTATCATTTTTTAATTTGGATACTTCATCAATTAATGAGGCATCACCCTTAATCAATCCCGGCTCACAGATCCATACTGCGGTTTTCCTCACTCTTGCATCCTTATCGTGTAAGGCATAATCAAGTGTCGCTCTATCCATTGCATCCAGGCCATCGAGGGTCCATAAGGCATGAATGCGTGCCAGATGATTCTCCCTGTTTGGAGCATCGGTTGCCTTATTGGTAGCAATATTAATCAGTCCGGGAACCACGGTTTTATCTCCCCGGCTCACTATTAATTTTTGCGCATTATCACGCCACCAACCGTTAGTATGGCCCAGATATTGCAACAGTTGTTCGCTGGATTCATTGAGCATATCGGGTTTTCCTGCTGACTTCTTTCCTTTATAGACCACTCTGTAAATTCGGCCTCTCTTTATATTTTTTGCAAGACCAATGCTGTCAATTTTAGCTCTTAAAAAAGTTCCTGGTCTCGTCCAGTTGCCCTGCTGTATGATGCCACGGTACATATCTACTATGTAAAGATTACCATCCGGCCCGGTAGCAGAATTTACCGGCCTGAAATTCATATCCTGAGAAGCAATAAATTCTGCGCTGTCGTAAGCATTTCGCAGAGATGTTTTCCCCAGGTTATGCTCCACTTTAGCCCTGCGGATGATCCGTCCCACCGGCTCGCAGACAATATAGTCGCCTACGAGATCTTCAGGTAGTGCATCTCCTCTGTAAATAGACTGTCCGCAACATCCTGTAAAATGATTGAGCGTATTATCCGGACGCAGACGTTCCGGACCTCCCTGCACGTCCGGGGTTGCCATAATCGGCCATACCTGCTGGAATTGAGCGTCAAAGTTATCCTTGAAATTAAGTTTGCCATATCGGGGATTAATCTGAAAATCCTGCACCGGCACTTCGCCACCAGCTGCTGAATAATACAGCCTGCCGTAATTATCGTGAGTGATACCCCACTGCCCTCCGCTGTTATAAATAGAATCCACTTCCATTATACCTCCTCTGTAACGTATACGAATAGGCTCATAAGTCATATACATCCAATTATCAATATTCCAATCCAATCCACTGCGCTGGTGCTCCATATTGGCATCGCTTGTTGAATATTTATCATTCTTATATACCACTTTCTTTACATCAGCTTTCCCGTCTCCATCTGTATCTTTATAACTGGTAATAGTGATGGAATTGGTTTCATTAACCAGTAATTCATCTCCTACGGTTTGTATCATCCGGGGCAGCAATAGGCTATCAATAAAAACGGTGCTTTTGTCCATCTTTCCATCGTTGTCGGTATCCTCCAATAGCTTAATGTGACTTATCGGTTGCTGTTCACCGGTAGCATCCGCATCCTGCATATAGGTGAGCATCTCGGCCACATATAAACGTCCATTGCCGTCCCATGCAATAGCCACAGGTTCTTTAATCAGCGGTTCACTAGCTACCAATTCAATTGTATATCCGTCAGGCAGAAAAATTTTCTTCATACTCTCCTCAGGTGTCAGATATTCGCCAGTTGGATGAGGATTAAAAACAGGTTTAGGATTTTTTTCGGTTGAAGAACAGCCGATTAAGTTTGTTATAAGGATAGTGATACTGATAATCAGTAAATGCTTTCTCATTTTAAAATTTTATTTATAATTCGTTGAATGGGACAGGATGTTAATAGCAGATAGTTTTAGGGTATTAGCCACCGGTTAAAGAAAAGAGAGGCAAGATAAATCATTCCTTTCATTTCTTCATTAACTTTTGTATTGCTGCTTCCCTATTGAACCGGAGTTTTCGGGATGCTGCCCACATTGGCTGTAGCACTTTGCAGGAGTCAAAGATAAAGCTGTATTAAGTCCGGATCTTCCGTTCTCCATTATGGATTGCAAAGACAGATCCCGGCATATCTCAAAAAATTATTTATTAAGCGCCTGAGTTACGCTGGCAGACAAAAAATTGGTGAGCCGGTTATCTGGCAGCAGTGTTTTTCCATTCCACTTAAAATTCAATCCTTCCGGTCTTTCTGCAACCGCTTTTTCTCCTCCTCCCGAAGGAAGAAAAACAGGTTCAACGCCAATAGTGATGGACTGATTTTCTCTACCGGAGGATGGCACCACCCGCCGATTTCAAATACCCCTTTCCCCCTACTGGTGCGGTGTCTTCACCCACCAGCATAAGTGACTATTAATCAGGTTATATTTGTTGAATATTTCACGCATGAAAAATGTTGCCACTTATGAATACACATTTATTTTTCGGTGGGTGAAGACACCACACCGATAGTGAAATTCTCTTCAACGTGTGGAGACAATTCAACAATAGTGGAATTCTCTTCACTGGGTGAAGATACCACGCCAATAGTGAAGGACTGATTTCCCCTACCGGAGGATGTCGCCGCCCGCCGATTTCAAATGCCCATTTCACCTACTGGTGCGGTGTCTTCACCCACCAGCATAAGTGATCCTCAGGCAAATTACATTTGCATAATATTTCACTCATAAAAAAATTTACCACCTATGAAAATACAATATCTTTTCGGTGGGTGGAGACACCACACCGATAGTGAGATTCTTTTCGGTAGGTGAAGATACCAGGCCGATAGTGAAGGACTGATTTCCCCTACCGGAGGATGGCACCACCCACCGATTTCAAATGCCTCTTTCTCCTACTGGTACGGTGTCGCCACCCACCAGCATAAGTGATTATTAATCAAGCTATATTTGTTGAATATTTCACGCATGAAAAATGTTGCCACTTATGAATATACATCACAAAAGACAAGGGCAGATGGAACTGCAGGATGTCTATTTTTACACAGACACCATTGTTGATTTCAAACAACTGCTCAGGGATGACAATATAAAACTCATCATTATCCAATCCCTCTGTTATTTGGTTGAGCAAAAACTCGTAAAAGTTTTTGGCTATGTAATAATGCCTAATCATATTCATCTGGTATGGACACACCTGAAGCAGAACGGAAAGGAAAGCCCTGCTGGTAGCTTTACGAAATTTACCGCTCATCAAATAAAAAAATACCTATACCAAACTGATCCCCTCCATTTACTTAATTATTCATTGAACAAAATTGATCGTAAGTATCAATTCTGGAAGCGGGATCCTCTGGCTGTGCCATTAAGCACAATACAAATATTAGAACAGAAACTGGAATACATTCATAACAATCCGGTTGTGGAAAAATGGGCTTTATGCAAACTGCCCGAAGAGTACCGTTGGAGCAGTGCAAGGTTTTATATGGAAAATACAGACGAATTTAATTTCTTGTCACATTACAAGGACTGATTTTTCGGTGGGTGGAGACACCACACCGATAGTGAGATTCTCTTCAACGTGTGGAGACAATTCAACAATAGTGGAATTCTCTTCACCGGGTGAAGATACCACGCCAATAGTGAAGGACTGATTTTCTCTACCGGAGGATGGCACCACCCGCCGATTTCAAATGCCCCTTTCCCCCTACTGGTGCGGTGTCGCCACCCACCAGCATAAGTGATCCTTAGGCAAATTACATTTGCATAATATTTCACTCATAAAAAAATTTACCACCTATGAAAATACAATATTTTTTCGGTGGGTGGAGACACCACACCGATAGTGAAATTCTTTTTCAACGTGTGGAGACAATTCAATAATAGCGAAATTCTCTTCACCGGGAGAAGACACGACGCCGATGGTGATAATTTTTCCCGGACACATAATCCGGACTTTTCACTCTATTTCAATTTCAGAACAACATCAACGATATATGGTAAATGATCCGAATAATGAATTGATGGCGTCATCACTTTATCTACTTTTTTGATTGATGGAGGACTGATCAAGATATAATCAATCTTTTTAACTGGCACCCGGTCCGGAAAAGTAAACCTTCCTAAAGTGTCGGTAGCTGACAAATGCCGTTGCAGCAATTGTATTTCATCCGTATCGGGAGTAGCATTGAGGTCGCCTGTAAATATTACAGGCAACTTGCTTTCTGACAAATAATTGAGGGTTTCGTTCACCTGTGAGGCTCTTGTTGCTTTATCATAGGCAGAATAGTGAGCGGTTGCAAAAAGTATTTTCCTTTTCTTCTTTAATCGTACGGTTGCAAAAAGCATGGAAACAGACTCGCCGTTAGATCCCTTTTTCAAAAGCTTTAATATTTTAGGCTCCACTTTTTCTATCGGGTATTTGGAAAGTATTCCTACACCATATGCTCCGCCCTGGTATGGAAAATGCCTTACAAAAGCATAATTCATACCAGTGATTGCTGCCAGTCTTTTCATCTGGTCAACTTTTCCTGAGCGTTCGCATATGCTGTCCACTTCCTGCAAGCCTGCTAAATCGGGTTTCACCTTTTTAATGAAATATCCGATTGAGTCAACTCTGTTTTCTTCCAGTGCGTTAGCGCCATGGTGGATGTTATACGATAAGACGCGTAACTTTTGAGAGTAAACATTGATACATGTGAAGCAAAACATCACTAGACTTATAGTTAACCTTACCGGTTTCATATGCATCCCATTTGATAACTATTTAAGTTCTACCAAAGCACTTACCGGCAGATGATCTGAGAGTTGTACCTGATAAACAGTAGCGTCAACTTCTGCCCACTTATTTGCAGGATAGCAGAAAATATAGTCAATAGTACTTCTGGGCGATTTGGCGGGTACGGTGGGTTCCAATCTGGATACCCTTTTCCATACTCCCATCCCATCAGCAATTTCTACTGAATTGGGTTGGGCATTAAAATCCCCCGCCACTATAACCGGATATGGTCTTGCCAGGAGTATTTCATTCAGCTTTTCAACCTGTACCTGACGTTCTTCGGTATTTGTATAATCCAGATGGGTGCTTGCAAAAGAAAAGTATTCTCCCTCTCTGAATTCAATATCAGCAACCAGAATCGCTCTTTGTTCTTTGCCATGTTTTGTTTTGGGCAGATATATCCGTTCCACTTTCGCCAACGGATATTTTGACAATAAAGCAATTCCGTAATACCCCCCCGCATAAGGAATAGTTTTTCCATAAGCAGAGATCAACCCCGTATAAAAACCCAATTCAGTAGCAAAATCCTTCCCGTGCTGCATAGGCGCCCGCTCCCTGTAGGTACGGCAGTCCACTTCCTGCAATGCCACAACATCGGGATCTTGCTTCTTTATGAAGTCCGCTAATTCTTTCAGAGAAGCAAGTTCTCCAAAACGCAAATTATAGGAAAGCACTTTCAGTCGAACGGGCTTTTTCGTAGTATCCAAAGCGCATGGCAATGCAAGTACGGAACAGGCGCTTAGCAACATCGTCATAAATCCAATCCATTTAATAACTTTCATAGCTACCCGGTTATAATAAAATTTTAAATTAAAACCTCCTTACTTCAATATGTTAAATTGAGGTAAGAAGGTTTTTAAATATTCAACTTATTAAGATCACATCTTCTCAATTTCCGTCATTCGTCGCACCATTTTCCCAACCAGGATTTTGAGCAAGATTAGAATTAAGATTAATAGCCCCGATAGGTATGGGATAAAGGTACTGTTTAGATCCCCACACTTTTTTTGAATCATTGTTAGTGAACCAGGCGAGATAATAACCACTTCCATTCCCGGCGGGATGGATCTGTATAATCTCCGCGGCGGGATCCGTGCTTACCTTCACTTTGTATGGATTCGGATTATTTGAAAGTGCAACAGCACTGGCGAGTCCCGCATCATCGGTATAGTAAATTACGTCATGGGTTCCGTTGTGATCAACATCCAATGGCTGGTTGATGCCGGGGATATACATCCCCGTCCAGCTTTTCCTAAACAGTTCACCAGCTTTCCATCTTCTCAGATCATCAAAACGGAATCCTTCAAACAGCAACTCAATAGCCCTCTCACGGCGAATTTCCAGGATTACGGGATCACTTATATCGGGGAAATAATGATCTTTCAGAAAATTGTCCGCAACCGTGGGTTTGCCTGTTAATCCTCCCGTTATACCTGCGCGAGCACGCAATGCGCCTATTGTATTGGTCCAGTCCTGATCAGTGAGTGTACCAAGTTCTGCTTTTGCCTCGGCATAATTGAGCAGCACTTCTCCCAATCTTACCAATTGCACGGACTGGGTACTTTCGGTGCGGCTATCACCGATGGTAGCATCAACAGACAGTTTCATCGGCTGATAACCCAAACGCGCATATCCACTAAATACGGGTAAGGCAAGACTACCTTCCCGAATATATCCGGGGTAACGAAGAGAGGCCTTCAAACGTTCGTCTCTATTTTGAAATTCATCGTAAAAGTCTTCATATTCCCAGCCCGGACGATCCGTGTATGGCGTGCCGTCCGTCTGCAAGTAAGTACAAACAAAATCACGGATCAAATTTAGCCCCGTACCATAAGTTTCCGATGTCCACAACCAGTTACCATTATGTTTTACACCAAGAGCGCTACTGGATGCAAGAGCCAGCAATGTTTCTGATACGGGGGGGATATCACTTGTAAATAGCGCTCTATAACTGGCGTTTAAAGACTTACCCGATTGCTGTATTACCACATTTGCCGCATCTTCTGCTCTTTTCAACCATGTTTCCGCAGAAGTCGCAAGGTTAAGATTGTGATATTTACGAAAGGTTCCTTCAAATAACGCCACTCGTGAGGCGACGGCATAGGCTACCCATTTTGTTACCAAAGAACTCTGTGCCGCATCGGCAGTTCGGGTTATATTCTGTGCCGCATACATCAAATCCTCATATACTTTCTCCATTACCAATTCTCTGGAATCACGTACACCATAAAGAATTTCTTCTTCAGTAAATTTAGAAACGAATTTTTTAATAGATGA
>CAZFGP010000193.1:5750-6962 GCA_964518685.1 uncultured Terrimonas sp. | reverse complement strand
TATTTGACGAGAGCTGGCGGCAGATGCGGGATTATTTTTACGACCCGAATATGCAGGGTGTAAACTGGAAGGAAATACACGACAAATACGCTGTTTTACTCCCTTTTGTAAATCATAGAAATGACCTTACTTATATCATTGGGGAGATGATTGGAGAACTGAATGTTGGTCATACCTATGTTAACGGAGGCGACCGGCCCGAAGTAAAACGTATTTCCATGGGAATGTTAGGGGCAACCTTCTCCCGCGATAAAAAAACCGGTTATTACAAAATAGATTCTATCCTTTCAGGAGAAAGCTGGGACAAAACGCTCTACGCTCCTTTAAGAGCGCCTGGCATAACTGCCGGAAAAGGCGACTTTATTATTTCAATCAATGGCAACGATGTCAGCCGGTTATCTAATTTGTTTGAGGCGCTGGCAGGGAAGGCCGATCAGGTGATTGAACTTGTTCTCAATTCCAAACCAACCGCCACCGGCGGTACCAAATATTTCGTAAAACCGATTGCGGATGAGTCTAATTTGTATTATCACGAATGGGTGCAGCAGAATATCGCGAAAGTCAGCCGGGCTTCCGGGGGCAGCATCGGATATCTTCATATACCCGATATGGGACCCGATGGGTTGAACCAGTTTGCCCGTTATTTTTATCCGCAGCTCGACAAGGAAGCGCTGATCATTGACGACCGCGGGAACGGCGGCGGGAATGTCAGTCCTATGATTATTGAAAGATTACGCCGTGAGCCGGTGTTGGGAACCATGATGCGCAACAATAACACAGCGGGAATAAAACCCGATGCCCAGGTAGGCCCCAAGGTTTGTTTGATTGATCAATATTCGGCTTCCGATGGAGATTTATTTCCTTACCAGTTCCAGTTTTACAAAATAGGCCCGTTGATCGGGCAGCGTACCTGGGGCGGTGTTGTAGGTATCCGCGGAACCTTACCTTTTATTGATGGCGGCGACCTGCGAAAACCGGAATACGCGCATTTTTCGGCAGATGGTTCGAAGTTTGTGATTGAAGGGTATGGTGTAGATCCCGATATAAAAGTGAACAACGACCCCCATGAGGAATTGTTGGGAAAGGATACACAATTACAAAAAGCAATTGAGGTATTGCAACAAAAACTGCAGGAGCCTGGATTAAAAGGAGTACCGCCAATACCGGCGTTTCCGGATAAGTCGAAGTGAACCCCGATTGCGATCGGTACCC
>CAZFGP010000193.1:0-5650 GCA_964518685.1 uncultured Terrimonas sp. | reverse complement strand
CTGACGCTGTGCGTGCCGACCGGATTGCGGTCGGTACCCAACGCAGGAGGGTCAGAACGCAATCCTTCGATCATTTGTGAGGCAACCCAATCCGGTCTGACGCTGTGCGTGCCGACCGGATTGCGGTCGGTACCCAACGCAGGAGGGTCAGAAGGCAATCCTTCGATCATTTTTAAGGTAATACAATCCAGGCTGACGCTGTGCGTGCCGACCGGATTGTATATTGCAAATACCTGAAACCCGATGGATCAGCTTCCCTTCATATTTTTTCCATGGGCCATAAGGATTATCCGCAACCGCATAGCCCACGGCATAATCCGGATTACGAAAATCATTGGCGGAATAACGATAAAAGGTAAAAGAGTGCGACGCCACTGCAGTACAAAGTAGCAATGGCGGCGGGCTCATCCAAATTACAGTTAAATAAAACCGTATTGCCGGATCTTTACCTGCCGGTGAGTTGCTTTATCAATGCCGCTTCTGCCGCTTTATAGGGCGTTCCATCTTTTCGAAAGATGTCGTGAAACCAGAGTTCGGGTTCGGCGCTGTAGTCCTTATCCCAGCTATCCCAGGGATAAATGGTCTGCGTTTTTCCGTCCACCAGGCCCCAGTTGTAGGCAGCTACATTATATTTTTTGGCAATAGGCAGCGATCCCTGAAAAGTACTTTTACTTCCCCTCGACATATATTCCGTACAAAAAATGGGACGTCCGTAACGCTGCAATTCCAGAATATTTTTCTCAAACGATTCAGCAGTTCCATAGTTATGAAAAGAAATAATATCTGACTGCTCAATCATCAGCGTTTCGATAGACTTCAGTTTTTCCGGCGAAGACCAGTCTCCCGACCAAAGCCCTGCCGTAAGCGGTTGTTGCGGATTAACTGATCTGGCCCATTCAAAAACCTTTGGCAACAACATCTCCACAATTTGTGGCTTATTTTCCGGCTCCATTTTCCGGTAATAAGCATTATTCATATTCTCGGGTTCATTCCATACATCCCAGCCCAGCACCCGGTCATCATCAGCAAACCTTGCAATTATGGCTTTCGTATATGCTTCCAAACGGAAATATTGCGTGCTGTCGAGCAGGGCTTCCCTGCCTGGATTTTGCACCCATCCTGAATTATGCACGCCAGGTTGCGGTTCACGCTGCTTTCCCAGTTTAGGATAAGGATCCCAAACCGAGTCAAACAACACAAACAACGGTTTAATATGATGGTTTGCAGCTATTTCCAAAAAAATATTTATCCGCTCCAAAAACCCTGCTGCATCCTGCTGATACAAAAGATCGTGCAAATATACCCTAACCGTATTCATCCCGATGGCGGCCGCCCAGCCTAACTCACGGTTAATGGTAGCCGTATCGAATGTTTCTGCCTGCCACATTTCTAATTGGTTGATAGCTGTGCTGGGTATAAAATCACAACCCACTAACCACGGTTGTTGTGCATACCAGGCATTAGCTTCTTCCTGTGTCCAGATGGCTCTCTCTTTTGTCTTTACGGAGATGGTATCTGCATTTTCGCTGTCCGTCTGGGGTCCTTTCGGAGCACAACTCTGGAAAACTCCCCAAAAAAGTACGATTCCAAGTACCGCATATAGTTTTTTCATCTGTATGATTTTAGTTTTTTAAACCAAATTGATATATCGTGGTGGTATGGTAAACCTGTCCGGGACTCAAAACAATGGAAGGAAAATTTTTATGATTGGGCGCATCAGGAAAATGTTGGGTTTCCAAACAAAAAGCCGTTCTGAAATCATCTTTAGCGCCATTTAGAAAAGTATTCCTGCTTTGCATGAAATTTCCGCCATAAAACTGTAATCCAGGTTCGGTGGTAAACACTTTCATTATTATACCCGACCTGTTGCCGGTTACCTCTGCTGCGGGATGCAGCGTATGAGAGTCACCGTTATTAAGCACATAATTGTGATCGTAACCATTACCGTATTTTAATTGCAGATTTTTGGAGGTATCCAATCTTTCTCCAATAACCGTGGGCTGTCTAAAATCAAACGGTGTGCCTACTACCTGTTCCAATTTACCTGTTGGAATTAAAGTGCTGTCCACCGGTGTATACTGATCGGCAAAAATTTGCAGAACGTGATTGTTAATGCTACCGCTTCCCTCTCCATTTAAATTGAAAAATGCATGATTGGTCAGATTCACTACTGTTTTTTTATCTGTTGTGGCGGCGTAATCAATTTCAAGTTTATTGTCTGAAGTCCAGAGATAGGTAACTTTTATATTGAGATTTCCGGGGAATCCTTCTTCTCCATCTTTTGACAGGTAAGTCAGCGAGAGCGTTGAGTCTGTTGTTCCAATTACCTTCCATACTACGTCCTGATAGCCTTTTTTGCCACCATGCAGGGAATTGGGTCCGTTATTAGTGAAAATTGAGTATTGCTTTCCGTCGAGCGAGAATCTCCCCCGAGCAATTCGGTTACCCACTCTGCCAATCAGTGCTCCAAAATAAGGCTCCGAGGAAGACTGATAATCTGCTACGCTATTTAAACCCACTACCACATCATTGGCCTGTCCGTTTTTGTCCGTTACGGTTAGCGCCACTATCCTTCCACCATAATTTGTTATGGCAACTGAATTGCCCTTCGGATTTTGTAAGATGTACAAATGGGTGCTGTCCCCGTCTGTAATAGTTTCAAAATTTTTTTTATCCGGAGTTATAACCTGCACTGTTGCTTTATTTTCTTCGTGGCTTTTCTCCGCCTCTTTTTTACTCGTTGTATTACATCCGGCGAATAATATGGCCGCAATAAAAACCAGTTTATTTTTATGCATACGTAATTCAGATTTATTAATGTATAATTTCATGTGTACCATCAGCAGTTTGCACCACATAGGCATCCAATTGAAGTCCGTTCTTTTCTTTATACAAATAGGACACCGATTCAATTAATGATTCTATTGCTTCCTCTCTCACCAGATTGATGGTGCAGCCCCCAAAGCCGCCACCCATCATCCGGGCTCCAATCACTGAAGGTTCCTTCTTTACAAAGTCAACTAACCAGTCCAGTTCCTTACAACTTACCTCGTATTCTTTACTCAGTCCTTCATGCGAACCATACATCATTTTACCCAACCCTTCAAGATTTTCTTCTTGCAAATCTTTGCAGGCTTTCAATAGTCTTTCATTTTCTTTGACTACATATTGGCATCGTTTAAAGATAAGAACATCCTTTGGCTTCACATATTTCTCCAGTTGTTCCAGTGAAATATCCCGCATAGAATAAACGTTTGGGTCCGCTGCTGCTACCCAGGCAACACCTTGTTCACATTGCTGACGGCGGGTATTATACGCTGTGCTGGCAAGCGAATGTTCCACATTACTGTTAAGCAATACTATTTTATATCCCTGAAGATGTAATGGCACATATTCATAATCCAGGCTTCGGCAATCGAGTTTTATTACATGATCTTCTTTCCCAAAGACCGAAGCAAACTGGTCCATAATGCCGCATTTTACGCCGGCAAATTCATGCTCTGCCTGCTGCGCCATTTTAACGATTTCCAATTGGGACAATCCAAAATGAAATATTGTATTCAGGGCAAACAAAACGCTGCACTCCACTGCTGCCGAGGAGGAGAGCCCGGCGCCGATAATAATATCCCCATCCAAAACCAAATCGAATCCTCCGACAGGATATTTCTTCTTTTTCAGTTGATCCACCACTCCCAATACATAATCTGTCCAGGAACCCCGCCGTTGTAATGTATCTAAAGTACATGAAAAGTGATCGTTAAAAGCAACGGAGTACAAGCGGATCTGATCGTTCGCTCTTTTATTTACGGCTACATAAGCCGCTTTATCAATTGCAGCAGGCAGCACAAAGCCCTGGTTATAATCCGTATGTTCTCCAATAATATTAATTCTTCCCGGAGAGCAAAACAGCATCGGTTCTGATTTAAAAATCGCCCTGAAATAATCCCTTATACGCGTAACATCAAACATGGCAGTCCCTTTTGAAAAGGAATTGCCAATTTACGGTGAATTGTTTCAATTAAAGCGTTTTTTCATTAAGAATGTAAAGAAAAAGAAATGGCTCACGGATCACACGGATAGCCACAGAAAAGAGAAAACATCTGTGCCGTGCCTTCGCGAGTTGATCCTGCGATGCTCTGCATTATTTGCGGAGGCCTCGTTTTTGTCTCCCAGCAATCTGGCTGATTTATGCAGGGGTAAATCCTTTAGTCTGCTAATTGGAACATTTCCTATCAAGTAACTCAAAAGATTTGCAGGAGTCATGTTACTATTTGCTTTGTCCAAACGAAGTAACTCTGCTTTGAATGTTTCCCATATTGGAATGTAAAACCGTTTGTTGTTTTTGACATACTCCCTAAATTTATTGTGACTAAATTGATTTACAATTTTAGTCCAGCCTTTTAGGGGGCTAAGACAATATCGCCTTCGTTTGCTTGTTGTGATTTGCTTTCAAATTATTATGTAGCTTAGCTCTTATACAACTCCTGAAGGTTTAAACGCTGTTCGGTATTGTTGTGATTTGCTTTCAAATTATTATGTAGCTTAGCTTACGAGCTAATCTCTTTGACGGCGTAGTGGTTGTGATTTGCTTTCAAATTATTATGTAGCTTAGCTTTTATACAACCGTACTCATAACCCACGCATGAATTGGCAGTTGTGATTTGCTTTCAAATTATTATGTAGCTTAGCTCTTATACAACTTTACAAACTGCATAATGTTCGTTCCCCACGTTGTGATTTGCTTTCAAATTATTATGTAGCTTAGCTCTTATACAACTCTTATTTGGATTTTACTTTCAAAACAATAGTTGTGATTTGCTTTCAAATTATTATGTAGCTTAGCTCTTATACAACTACTAAAACCCAAAATACAGTTGCTCTTGGTGTTGTGATTTGCTTTCAAATTATTATGTAGCTTAGCTTTTATACAACCATAATAATCGCCGGTCGTTCTGTTCAGGTGTTGTGATTTGCTTTCAAATTATTATGTAGCTTAGCTCTTATACAACTATTTACAAACTGCATAATGTTCGTTCCCCGTTGTGATTTGCTTTCAAATTATTATGTAGCTTAGCTCTTATACAACGATAAAGATGAAACAGAATGATAAATAAATGTTGTGATTTGCTTTCAAATTATTATGTAGCTTAGCTCTTATACAACGAACGTTTTTCATTCACTTAGACCCGGACAGTTGTGATTTGCTTTCAAATTATTATGTAGCTTAGCTCTTATACAACTTATATCTGTTTTTATTTCTTCATTCCCGCGTTGTGATTTGCTTTCAAATTATTATGTAGCTTAGCTCTTATACAACGGTACCAGGTTGCTTCACTTACGATGGGTGGTTGTGATTTGCTTTCAAATTATTATGTAGCTTAGCTCTTATACAACCTGCAGGCAAGTTTACAAAAGCTTACAGTTTGTTGTGATTTGCTTTCAAATTATTATGTAGCTTAGCTCTTATACAACACCCAAACCCAGTCTTACCAACCAGTTCCCCGTTGTGATTTGCTTTCAAATTATTATGTAGCTTAGCTCTTATACAACATAAATGATAATACATATTATCTAATGTTGGTTGTGATTTGCTTTCAAATTATTATGTAGCTTAGCTCTTATACAACATCGCCCAGCTTCACCTTTCTGC
>CAZFGP010000192.1:0-7136 GCA_964518685.1 uncultured Terrimonas sp. | reverse complement strand
TTATTCGATAATAAAATCTAAAACAGACAAGTTTATGGAATACCTTCCTTTGTACGTTAGACAAGGTGTTTTGGTAATTGCTCAGAGGTTACCAACACGAAGCAGAAAGTACAGGCTTTTGAATTTAGCGATTCCCAAATGGATAACGATGATTGCAATGGTAATCATCAGTATCCTGATTTTTATGCCTGATGGCCGGGCAGGAATGATTAATGATTTTTATGGGACTATTGTTTCTAACTCGGCCAAACCGGCGGATGATCTGATAGTATCCGGGAAAATAACGGATAACAATGGGCAGCCGTTGGCAGGAGTCAGTATTAATCGAAAAGGAAGCGTCATTGGTACTACATCGAATAGTGAGGGAAGGTATGAAATTAATGTGCCGGATGGTAACAGTATTTTAATATTCAGTTTTATAGGTTTCAAAACAGAGGAAGTGCGGGTAGGTGGGCAAACAACGATTGATGTAATGCTGTTGAGCGGTGAAGCAAAGGCATTGAGTGAAGTAGTGGTTACGGCTTTGGGAATAAAAAGGGAACTTAAATCCCTTGCCTATTCAACTCAGAATATTAGCGGCAATATGGTAAGTGAGGCAAAAGAAACAAACGTAATAAATGGGCTTCAGGGAAAAGTGGCCGGAGTAACGATCACCAAAAATGCAACAGGGCCAGGTGGTGACTCCAAAGTGATTATAAGGGGTAACCGGTCCATCTCTGGTAGTAGTCAGCCTCTTTATGTTATAGATGGTGTACCTCTGAACGGAAATGTCGGTATGTTGAATGCTGATGATATAGAAAGTATGAATATTTTGAAAGGCGCCGCTGCTGCCGCTCTTTATGGAAGTCAGGGCCAAAATGGAGCTATTATTATCACTACCAGAAGAGCCAAGTCAGGAGCTATTAACATGAATTATATTGGAGGATTGAGTTTCGACAGAGCTGCAGTATTGCCTGAATTACAATATGAATACGGACAGGGAGACGGAGGGGTGTTTAATGCCCATTCAGAACATTCCTGGGGTCCTAAGGCAGATGGGCAAACGGTGACCTTGTGGAATGGAAATTCAGTGCCACTGAAAGGTCAGCCTGATCGTTTGAAGAATTTTTTCAGAACAGGAAAAACACTGACGAATACAATAAATGTAAATGGTGGGAGTGAGAAAATGCAAACTTATTTTTCTTATGGAAATACCCTGGCACAAGGCATCATGCGTAATAATGATTTAACCAGGCATAATATTGATCTCAAGATTAACAATAATATTACCAGCAAGCTTTCTCTCCAAACCAAGTTGACTTATATTAATGAAGTGGTTAATAACCGGGTAGTACCCGGTGAAGGCGGCACCTACGCATTGCCTTCTATCATACGCTCTCCTACTTCTATCCCGGAGGAGGAGATGAAAAAATATTCATACATAGATGAAGAAGGAGAGGAAAGGCAAAGTTATTGGAAGCCCGGATCATCCATTTTGTTAAACCCTTACTGGGCCTTAAATCGTGTTCTATATTACCAGGGTGCAGATCGAATCCTCGGATTATTTCAGGCGAAATATGAATTTACGGATTGGTTGGATTTTCAGGTAAGGGGGAGCCTAGATAAGACTATACAAAAAAATGAACGGAAGATATATGGCGACAATTATTTTAGTCTCGTAGGTTCCAGTTATGAAACAACAAACACCACCAGTCAGTCCACAAATCTGGATGGATTGTTATCGTATAAATTTAATATTTCGGATAAGATCGGGTTAAATGGTAATCTGGGTGGAGCAATGCAGCAGGGTAAATATTTATCTATTGCTGAAAATGCAAATGGATTAAATAAGAGGAATTTCTTTTTCATGAATAATGCAAAAAATCTCTTTAATTCAGATTCTTATGGAAAATCGCCTCAGGTTTTTTCTGTTTATTCAAGTGCAACACTGGATTATAGTAATTATTTGTTCCTGGATTTAACAGTCCGTAATGATTGGTCTTCAGCCTTACCCAAGAATAACAGATCTTATTTCTATCCCTCTGTTGGTCTTTCTGGCGTTGTATCAGAAATGGTAAAAATGCCGGATTGGGTTTCCTACGGTAAGGTAAGGATAACACTGGCTAATGCGGGATTTGGAGGACGCGAATATCTTGATCGAAATTATTACACGGTAGGAGCCGGAGGCGCAATTCTTACCTCTACTATTCAATCGTTAGGGGATTATAAACCAGAGCTCACCAGTTCTTTTGAAACGGGCTTGGATTGGGAGTTTTTGGATAATAGAATAGGATTTAGTTTCACATATTATAATACGAATACGAAAAATCAATTACTGTTAATTGGCGCCGCTCCTGCGTCATTATTTAACCAGAAATATATCAATGCCGGATTAATAAAAAATAGTGGAGTGGAGCTGGCAATGAATTTTTCTCCAATAAGAAATAATAGGTTCTCATGGGATGCATCTCTGAATTATGCAACAAATAAAAACAAAGTCATTCGATTGACGGAAACGGTGAAATCAGTCATCCTGATAGATGATCGGGAGGCTCAAATAAGAGCCGCAGAAGGAGGAAGCTTTGGCGATATGTATGTAAAAGATTGGGTAAAAGACAATTCAGGCAGACGTTTGATAGATATTAACGGTTTACCCGTTTTAACAGGCGGGAATTCAGTGTTTTTAGGTAATTATAATCCCGACTATATGTTAGGATTCCTGAATACCTTTAACTACAAAAACTTCACATTAAGTATTCTGATTGACCATAGGCAGGGAGGATATGTAATTTCAGGCACACAGGCCCTGATTGATGCTGATGGACATTCTAAGAAATCATTAGAAGGCAGAGAAGAAGGGCTTATCCTGGATGGTTATACTGCAAATGGAGAAAAAAATACAAAGACTATCACTGCACAGCAATACTGGAGTAAAATTGGAGACCGGTATCCAACCGGAGGCTTATATGCCTATAAAGCTACTAATACGCGTATAAGGGAATTGATATTTACGTATAGTATTCCTAAAACGGTTTTAGGTGAGGGAAGATTCCTGAAAGAAGTGAAGATAGGCTTAACAGGAAGAAATCTTCTTTTCTTGTATCGGCCAGCGCCAATTGATCCGGAGATTACTAATGGCATAAATGGAGGCGGGCTGGAATATGGAGCATTGCCTTCCACCCGAAATATCGGTTTTAATGTTCGCTTGTCTTTTTGAGTAAGAAAATTATTTGAATTAATTATTACCTAACAAAAGCCAGATTATGAAATACAATTTTCCTGTATTATCGAAATTTTCACCTTTTCTTATATTGGTGTTTTCAATTGGTTTTTTCAGTTGTAAAAAGTTTGAAGAGAGGAATATAAATCCTACTAAATTAACCTCCTTATCTCCTAATGATGTAAAAAGCCTTTTTCCTTCTGCATTATATGCAGGTATGAATACAGGCCCGGGGGTAGATTATCAGCAGGCACAAAACTTATTCGCCGATATGTATTGCCAGTATTTTGCAGGAACTCAAACGGCTTTTTCATCTCATAGGTATGTTATCCAGCAGATGTGGGTAAAGTATCAATGGTATTCTACCTATATTGCTGCAATGCCAGCTTTGGTTAACATTATTCAGGAGACTTCAAAGCCTGAGACGAAGGCGCTGAATGCTATTGCCAGAATCTGGAAAGTGTTTGTTTTGCATCGTACAACAGATTATTTCGGTCCCATTCCTTACTCAAAAATTGGTTCCGACAGCATCATTATACCCTATGACTCCCAGAAAGATATTTATTTTGATTTTTTCAAAGAGTTAAGAGAAGCTGTGTCGGATTTAAAAAGCAATATTAGCCAGTTATCGTATGGAAATCAGGATGTAATCTTCGATGGTGATAATGAAAGCTGGGTTAAATTTGCAAACACTCTGCGTTTGCGGTTGGCCCTAAGAATCTCTAAGGTGGAGCCGGCAAAAGCCCGCGAAGAAGCGGAAGCTGCACTTGCAGATGGAGTCATGACCGACTTTTCTGATGATGCCTACCTAAAGGTTTCTCCTCCGAATAATTATAACGGACTTGCCCGGATAGCAGATTGGAATGAGTTTAGAATGAGTACCAGTATGGAGAGTGTACTCAAAGGTTATGAGGATCCAAGGTTACCTAAATATTTCCAGCCGGCAACATCAAGCGGGGAATATAGAGGGGTAAGGAACGGAATGGACCCTTCCGAGCAGGGACTCCCGGCAAATGATTATAATTATGCTTCAAATCTGAATGTTAATTTCACTGCGGCAAATATGTATATTACTCCTATGCCGGTATTGCATAGTTCGGAAGCCTATTTTTTACGTGCAGAAGGAGCCTTAAACGGATGGAGTATGCAGGGTGAAGTTAAAGACCTTTACGAAAAAGGAATAGAAATGTCTTTGCGTTCATGGGGAATCAATAATGAAACAGCCATAACGAATTATATTAATAGCGAAAACCTTCCCATGGCCCCCGGCGGATATTTTAATACCCCTCCATTAACGGATATCCCGGTGAAATTTTCGTCTGTATCTGAAATACAGAGGGAACAGATTTTAACACAGAAATGGGTGGCGCTTTTTCCTGATGGTTTTGAAGCCTGGGCAGAAATGCGAAGATCAGGTTACCCTAAATTTTATCCTTTAATTCACTCAGAAAACCCCGATGTTCCGGCAAATGAGATGATCAGACGAATTCCTTTTTTGGATTTTGACCGGGATAAAAATGCCGCGGCAGTGGAGGCAGCAGTCAATTTATTGAATGGCCCTGATAATGCAGCAACGCGACTTTGGTGGGATGTAAAATAAAAGAATTGGGGCTGAGCTATGAAGTCCGTTTATCTCTAATCAGGTATTGGTATAGATAAAATATAAATTGAAATTATTTTTTATTTAATTTGAATCCGGATAGTAACATTATCCTCTCAAATATCGGTGCTATTGGCCTATCAGCGTTTATCCCCCTTTAATATGAAAATTAATAGATATAGTCTTTATTCCCTGGTCGTTATAATGGGAACGGTAATATTTTTAGGTTGCAAAGAATCCCAACAACAAAAATTGTTTTCAAAATTAGAGCGATCCCACACAGGAATTAATTTCAGGAATCTCCTGGAAGAAAGTCCTGATCTGAATTCTCTGCGATATTCCTATTTCTATAATGGCGGCGGGGTAGCGATTGGTGATATCAATAATGACGGGCTTCAGGATATTCTTTTTACGGGTAATATGGTGAAAAACAGGTTGTATTTAAATGAAGGTAATTTTAAATTTAGGGATATTACCCAAACAAGTGGTGTTGCCGAAAAAGAAGGATGGTGTACCGGAGCAACAATGGTAGACATTAATGGAGACGGGAACCTGGATATTTATATATGCCGATCTGCTGATGGCAATTCAAACCGCAGAAAAAATTTGTTGTTTATAAACAAGGGCGACTTAACCTTTTCGGAAGAAGCAGAAAAATACGGACTCGATGAATATGGATTTTCAACTCAGGCATCTTTTTTTGACTATGACAGAGATGGCGATCTGGATGTGGTAATCATCAATCATTCCCTAAAGGAATACAATACCAGTATTGTAGAGAACCTAAAGATGCGAGCAAAGAAAAATCCCAATTTCAGTATAAAACTCTATAGAAATGATGACGGACATTTTAAGGAGGTAAGTGAGCAGGCTGACATTACTTCCAATATAATTACTTTTGGGTTAAATGTAGCCGTCTCTGATCTTAATGGCGATGATTGGCCCGATTTTTATGTTTCCAATGATTTCAATGAGCCGGACTATTTATTTATCAACAATGGAGACGGCACCTTCTCCGAAAAGATAGCAGCCTATCTGGACCAGATTTCAATATACTCAATGGGATCGGATATTGCTGATTATAACAATGACCTTTTGCCCGATATCTATACCTTAGATATGTTGCCGAAAGATAATAAAATACAAAAAATGCATTCGGGAGCGGAGAACTTCGACAAGATGCAGTTTCTCTTTAAGAATGGATTTTATTATCAGTTTACCCGCAACATGCTGCACAAAAATAATGGCAATGGTACTTTTAGTGAAATAGGGCAATATACCGGAGTTTCCAATACAGATTGGAGTTGGGCCGCTTTGTTTTCTGATTTAGATAACGATGGTTTTAAGGATCTGTTTGTTACAAATGGTGTAGAAAAAGACTATACGGATATGGATTTTCTGCAGTATACTGCTGATGAGGCTGTTAAATCAAAAAGAACGGGGAATCAGATAACGATGGAAGAACTGATTCAGAAAATGCCAACGAATAGTCTAAAGAATGCGATTTTTAAAAATAAGGAGGGAAGGTTTTTTGAGGAAGCCAATGCGAATTGGGGAATAGATGAGATTGGCGTTTCAAACGGAGCTGCCTACGTAGATCTGGATAATGATGGGTATATGGATCTGGTGGTCAGCAATTCTAATGATTATGCCACGATATACCGCAATAATGGATCCGTTAATGTTAAAAACAATTTTCTTCGGATTAAATTGGAGGGTACTGTTTTGAATAGGACGGGAATTGGTGCCAAGGTCTTCTTATTTTGTAAAAGCGGTAAATTTTTTCAGGAAGAAATTCCGGTTCGGGGATTTCAATCCTCGGTGGATCCTGTTTTGAATTTTGGCATAGGGAAAGATACGCTGATTGATTCAATTATTGTAATCTGGCCGGATTTGAAGTTACAAAAGTTGGAAAATATACACTCTAATCAAACGCTGGTTATTAAACATGACGATCCGTCATCAAATATTCAATTTGATGTGTTACCAACTGATGAACCTTACCTAAAACGTGATTCAGTACTTCAATTCAAACACATAGAAAATGATTTCAATGATTTTGATGTACAAAGTCTCATGTTAAATTACCTGTCCAGACAGGGACCCTGTATGGCAAAAGCGGATATCAATGGAGATGGACGTTTTGATTTGTTTATTGGAGGAGCCAAAGGTAAACCCGGAAAAATATTTCTGCAAAACGTTGCAGGAAAATTCATAGAGAAGGAATCTGTTGCGCTGAATTTGGAT
This sequence comes from uncultured Terrimonas sp., assembly GCA_964518685.1. Lineage (GTDB taxonomy): Bacteria > Bacteroidota > Bacteroidia > Chitinophagales > Chitinophagaceae > Agriterribacter. Next base: position 90 of record CAZFGP010000192.1, on the reverse strand, counting down.
TCTTTATGTGAAGATGTGTCCGCCGAATTTTTTGATGCCAACGGCGATGGTTTCCCGGACTTATATGTTGGGAGCGGAGGCTTTGAGTTT
>CAZFGP010000191.1:0-7143 GCA_964518685.1 uncultured Terrimonas sp. | reverse complement strand
ATTCGTGCATTCGTGGCATAGAGAAAAATGCGAGGTAGTTAAACAGCAGCCCCTAGTTAAGTTTTAGCAATGTTCAGAAGGCAGCCTGGGTGTGAAGTCCGGATAATCTTATTATCTTGCTTCAGGCAGATGAAATCATTGTTTTTTTTGTTTTTGTAGAAGCATTTACAAAATTATTAAGTTGATGTTTTATGAGTTTACCTTCCCGGTTAAGATGGCTTACGACCCTTGTGTTACTTGAAAGTTTAAAAAGAGTATCAAAAAGAGTGGCGTCTGAAGGTTCCGATTCCTTGAAAACCAGCCAGGCTTCGGGATTCCGGATGGTTAACCGGATTGATTATATTTTAGATTATTGCCGGGGGAAGCAGGTATTGCATTTTGGTTTTGCGGACTATCCTTATACAAGGGAAAGAATACATTCTGGTAAATTGTTACACCTCTATCTTACATCTGTGGCTCAACGAACCTTTGGAGTGGATAACAATCCCGAATCCGTGCAAATGTATAAAGAAGGTACCGGTGATGAGGCAGCGGGTTTAGGAGATCTGTTAGACAAAGCTTCTCTTCGTTCTTTAGATAGATCCTTCGATATCATTTTGCTGGGAGAAATCCTGGAGCATTTAAAGAATCCTCATGAAGCCATTCTGAATCTTTATGATACTTTTCCGAAGGGGGTTAATATTTTGGTTACTGTTCCCAACTACACCTCCTTACAAACGATTGGAGCCTCTTTACACGGAAAAGAGTCCATCCATCCCGATCATTTTTGGTACTTTTCTCCTGTAACCCTGTTCAGGTTATTCCCGGAAGATAAATTTGAATTTGTAGAATTGAATTTTGGAATGTATTTTCAGAAAGGTAAAAGGATTAATTTTATTTTGAAGCGTTTTCCTTTTTTAGGAGAGTGTATTATTGGTGTTTTCAAAACAAAATAAATAATGAAAATACTCTGGCTGACAAGTTGGTACCCTAATTACTTTTCCCCGTTTCAGGGAGATTTTATTCAACGGCATGCCCAGGCGGTATCCCAATATGTTCATATTACGGTTGTCCATATCGTGCAACATGGTATTGAAGTAGAAGTGCCGCGAAAACGAATTGAGATAAAAGATTCAGAAAACCTGAGAGAGATCATCATTTATTTTCCGTTTAAGAAAACAGGATTTTCCGTATGGGATAAAATTATCTATAATTTTAAATACTATTCGTCTTATATCCGCTTTATCAGAAAGCACTTTAAGAAATACGGGGTTCCTGATCTTGTTCATGTTCATGTTCCAATGAAAAGTGGTCTTGTGGCCAAATGGATAAAAAAAAGATGGAAAATACCCTACCTGGTTTCCGAACATTCTACCACATATTATCCTGAAAGTACCGATAATTTTTTTAAAAGGGGAGTTTATTTTAGAAAGGCAACATCATCCGTTTTTCGAAATGCAATTGCAGTTACCTCTGTGTCGGAAGACCATGCCCGGTTGTTAAAGAATATATTCAAATTACCCGATTGCAATACTATACGTAATGTAGTACCTGATTTTTTTTACCTGAAGCAACAAATATCATCCAAGCCTTTTTATTTTTTTCATGCCTCTACAATGGGCTATCAAAAAAATGTAAAAGGAATCATCAGAATGTTAGGGCGCCTACGGGTGAAGCGCAAAGGCTGGAAATGTAAATTTGCAGGTTGGCATACTTTGGAGTTAAAGCATTTTGCTTCTTCTCTGGGATTGGATGATTACGTTGAATGGCTGGGAGTGATTTCAAATGAAAGGGTAGCAGTGGAAATGCAGCAATCACACGCTTTGGTAATGTTCAGCCGGTCTGAAAACTTTCCCTGTACCATCATAGAGGCACTATCATGCGGCCTGCCGGTAATTTCTTCGGATGTGGGAGGTGTTCGCGAGGCAGTACATACGAATAACGGTATTTTAATTCAATCAGATAATGAAAAGGAATTACTTGAGGCGATGATAAAAATGATTGATAATTACAATTGGTTTGACCGGAAAGGAATTGCAGAGGAGGCATATTCTTTATACAGATACAACATTATAGGAAAACAATTTTTTGATTTATATCAGCATATACTCACTCATACAGCTCCGAACGCGACTTAGGACGCCGATCTGCCTGCCACTTGAAATTTTTGAACCGTCTTCTTTCCTCCGGCACTTCATGTACTGGGTAGAATCCTCCTTTCACTTCAAATAACCAACTGATTCTGTCCAATTCCTTGTTCTTAAAATAAAGATTAATCAAATCTGCCTGAGCATAATTGGCTCCGGTGTAAGCACTGTCATCATCCTGGAGATAATAAAGGCTTTCTGCGCTGCCCTTTGCTACAATATGTTCAATGTCTCCATTTGTAAAAAAGCCGTTAATTGTATTTCCTTTTATCTGATTGAAAAAACTGTCGTTACTGCTACTGATACTAAAAGCGTTATCTATTACTTTGATGTGATCGGGTTTTTTGTTTCTGGTAAACAGATAAATAGTATCTCCTGTTATCTGACTTTCCTTTGCCCATAAAATGGGATTGGTAAATAAACGAAAAACGGAGTCCTTACCCGAAAAGAAGAGACTATCACAAATAGCCTGCATGGAGTCTGAAAATATCCGAACATGGTGGTACGCTTCAAAGAATCTGACACTGTCCACCCGGACGATTTCCTTGTTGTAAATTTTAGTCGTGGTATCTGTTATTAATGGTTCCTTAGCCTTGGGCAACAGACTGTCTTGCAGTGCACCTTCAGAAAGATATGGAATTTGTTGGTTTATCACCTTCCCGGGCGCCAGGCTTTCCACCTTCTGTACAGTAGAAGTATCTTCTTCTCCGATAATCTTTTTTTCGTTAACAATGCTGTCTGAAAGAATATTCCGGCTGCTATCACTTACAAAAATAGTATCCCGTTTTATTCCCGAATAAAGGGTGTCGGCAGTAATAAATATCGAATCACCATCCTGTCTGATGACCATTACAGGTTTCAGTGTTGCCAGTACGGTTTTATTATCCCGGTTAAAATTGCTTCTTTCAGAAGAAAGAGACAGTCCCTGCGCAGTATCAATATAAACCACTTTTCCCTCGGCGTACCCGATCCCGGTATTTCTGTCGAAACTCAGATAATCCGCAGTAATATACTGGGTGCTGTCTTCCACTACAGGTCGTTTACCAAAGCTGGCATTTCCGTTTTTCATATCATAGTATCCGTCTGAAGTACGAATAATGGATTTACCGTCATTAATAGTAGTAGGAGACACAAACCTGGCTATCTGAGTATCCATATTGTACAACAAGGTGTCCGTAACTACACTATAATCCGGATCAATGAGTTTTACTTTTTTTGCAAAATGGGCGTCTTTCGATTCTGCGTAATAATATCCCTTTTCACTGGTGAGGGTTGAGGAGGAAGTAACAATTTTACCGCCGTTCAGATAGGTGCCTGTTTTTGTATTAAGATCATATTCGAGGTTTTCGGTGGTGAGGGTAGCTTTTCCATCCGTTAACTTTACATTTTTTTTGAGATGCGCTATCCTTGTATTGCCGTAATAAATCAGGTATTGCGAATATACATGTACACTATCGGCATCATTGATATGAATGTTACCAAATACTTCAATCATATTCAACATCTTATTCATCACGATACTGTCACCGCTGAAAAAAGTATTCTTTTGGCTTAGCATTGCATTTCCTACCAGGATCTGCAATTCGGTACTGTCTTTTTTTTCAAGCCTGAGGATGTCAGAGCGGATAAGATGAACTTCCCGGGTAGTATCCTGGCTGTTATAAACGGTGGAGCCTGATTGTTGCTGTGCCTGAGCTACCTGAAGGGTCAGCAAAAAGATTAAGCAAAACACGATCCCCAATCGTTTATTCATCTTCGTTTTTTATCTGTTGCGGGTAGTTCGGTAAGCGAATCTGGTAAGGCTGTCATCAATGGCGCAGATTTATCCTTTTTCCCAAATACCAGTCCGCCGGTATATCGTCGCGGGTGAACCCTGATATCCTGTAATAGAATATTTAAACTATTGGCCGTGGAATTCAGATTGGTATACAATTTTTTATCCTTCATCAACAATCCAAGTGTACCATCGCCATTATTCAACTTAGTAAGTGTAGTGTTGAGCGAGGTAACGGCCCCGTCTATATTGGTTAAAGTTTGCTGCAACTCCAATTGAGAAAGCTTATCCGTAGTGTTTTTCAGGTTAGAAAAAATATCGGTAATGGTGTCGTTATTTTTTTTCAGATTATCGGTAAAAGCACTGGCATTGGAAAGCGTTTGTGCAAGCGCCCCGGTTTGGGGAGCCAAAAGCAGGTTTAAATTAGAAGTGGTGGTTGCAAGATTGGAAAGAATCGCATGTATATCGTTGTGAGTGCGCTCGTCTAGAATATTACCCACTAATTTTAGAACCGAGTCCAGAGTTTGCAATGATGCGTTAATTCTTATCATGGCGGGGTCAAGACTTCCTTTTACCTGATCTAGCAAATCCAGCTTAATGTCTGTTGAAATGGTGTCGCCATTCTTCAAAAAAGAATCTGCATTACCCAATTCGATATCCATTGTTGTATTTCCAAGCAAACTGCCCGAAATGTGGGCAAGAGAATTTTTAGGGATATTAATGCTTTTATTGAGATGCAGTGTTACAAGAATACCACTCAAATCCTTATCCGTTTCATGCATTTCATATACCTTACCCACCTGTAGTCCGTTAATCATAACAGCATTAGAAACCGAAAGGCCCTGAACGGATTTGAAAACGGCATATATTTTAAAACTTTTTTCAAATACGGGTTTTCCTTTTAGAAAGTTGAACCCAAGGATAAGTAAGGTTATGGCAATGGCCGTTAACGCTCCAACCTTAGTTTCATTAGATATTTTCATTCAGGCTGTCTTTTAGGTAATATGGTGAAAAGGTTTTGAGTATATCGTAATTCATTCTTAGATGAACGATTATAACCTTTCGCTTATTATTCAAAATCAATACTTTCGTTGCAAAAATAGCGTATTCAAATGAAGCTTACCCAATTGGTAAGCGGAAGCTTTAGAAATTTTATTCCGTGGGTGAACTTTTGGTATCATGCGAAAGAACCGCATTTGCTGCTCCTCCGTTTCTTTGATTGTCTAACAAATTCTTAAAATTTATAACCCCCCTCACTATGGACTGTGATACCTGTTCCTGTCCTTTTTCACTATTCAGATAATCTTCCTCTTCCTTATTCGTAATAAAACCGGTTTCAATCAATACCGCAGGCATATTGGTAGCCTGCAATACCCAAATTCCCTTTTCATTGCGCTGGAGAACTCCATCACTCTTGCGACCATCTTTTTCAAATTCTGTTTCAATCATAGAAGCAAGGCGCACACTATTCTTAAAGTACTTTTGTACCCATAGCCGGCTGGCAATTGCACCTTCAGGAGTGGAGGGATCCGGAGCATCCGTGAGTTCGCCTTCAGACTCAAAGCGTTCATTAACTGCATCTGCTTTGTGAGTGTCGCGGTCTGCAGCCCATACATAGGTGCCGGTGCCATAACGCGGATTGGGCGTTGTCCATCTCTTATACACCGGTTGCTTTTTCGTATGTTTTTTTCTGTTGGCCCCTTTTCCGGTATAATAAACCCGATTTTGATAGCCTGTAACTTGAGAATGACGAATGGGGGGTGCGGCATTTACGTGAATACACACAAATAAGTCGCCCTTGTTTTCATTGGCAAACGCAGCTTTGTCTCTCACCGATTGGGTAATATCACTGGTGCGGGTTTGAATTATTTTTGTATCCGGAAGTTCTTTTTGCAGCAGTTCACCAACTCTCAAAGCAAATTTTAAGGTCAGTTCTGCCTCAGTTGAATATGCGCCCTTTGCACCCTGATCATTACCTCCGTGACCCGCGTCTACAATAATGGTTTTAATCCTGCTTTGAGATTGGGAAAAAGATACCTGTGCAATTAAAAATAAAACGAAAGTTGAGGTAGCAATGATTCTTAATTTCTTCATGCCCTTGTTAAAATTTAAGAGGGTTTAGTAATTCAATTTCTATCTTCACGTTTTCTTACCTGTAATATGGCTATTTTTGCTGCCTGTTTATGTATGAATAATGAACGTCGCAAATTTAAGCGAAATTATATATTTACTCTCACCTCACTGCTGCTTACCATTGCAATTATGCATCATGGAAGAGCAAAAAACCTCTCTCTGTCTGCTTTTGACAATTATTTAACAGTTCCTGGCGACACCATTAAACCACAAGTTGAAAAGGTAACGGTAAGAAAAAGAGTGATCAATATCATTAAAATGCCACTCGATTCTTTATCTGAGGAAACTGAAAAAAAATTAATGACAGATACGTTTAGCGTTAAAATGTCTAAAGATTCTATTGATGCCCCGGTAGAATATGAAGCTAAAGATTCGATGATACTCGATGTGTCGGGAGGTAAGTTATTTCTCTTTGGGGAGACAAATGTAAACTATAAAGATATTAATCTTAAGGCTCCCGAAATTGTTTTTGATCAAAAAACTAATATTGTTAAAGCCAGATTAAAGTATGATACCACAGGTAAGGTAATGGGTCCGGCATTCCTAAAACAGGGCGATATTAATACCATGAGCGACAGTCTGGAATTTAATTTCAAAACCCAAAAAGGACTTACACATAGCAGTTACTTTCAGCAAAGTGAGTTATATAACCAGGCCAAAGTGGTGAAGAAGATTGATAAGGAAACCATCTATGCCTTTAAAGGACTTTTTACTACCTGCAATCTGGATACGCCGCATTTTGCTTTCCGTGCCCGAAAAATTAAATACATAGCTAATAAGGTGGCTGTTACCGGACCCGTGGGAGTGGAGTTTGAAAATGTTCCGGTATTGCCGATTATTTTACCTTTTGGGATGTTCCCATTGCAGCAGGGAAGGCATTCCGGTTTTCTGCCACCGCAATTTACGGTTACGGATGGATTTGGACTTGGATTGGAAGGATTGGGATATTATAAAGTAATCAATGACAATTTTGATATTACCACCCGTGGAGATATGTATTCCTATGGCAGTTGGCGACTGAACTTTACACCTACCTACAGAGTGAGGTACAAATACAACGGATCGCTTAACTTCAGCTACCAGAATACCCATCAGGGATTTAAGGGTGAT
>CAZFGP010000190.1:0-7258 GCA_964518685.1 uncultured Terrimonas sp. | reverse complement strand
TTCAGAGGAGAATTGTACAATGGAATTTACACTGGTTATTCTGATACATTGAGTCGGCCTACAGCAAACTGTCGTGGTACCGGACTTGTTTATTATACTATTTGGCATAGCGACTGGAACAATGATGACCGGAATAAAGAGCATAATTTAAAAAGAAATTTTTACTTTGATAGTCCTGGATCGACTTATGATAAACAAAAAATTGATTTTAGTCTTTATAACCCAGCGCGCCCTAATCCGATTGATGATACTTGTAGAATCCTTTTTCCTATTCATATAAAGTTTACCGATCCCTTGCATTATTTCCTGCAACCAAACCGATCGGGTGGAGGCATTACCCATAAAGACTGGTATGCTTTGCGCTTTGCTGAAACATTACTATTGCGTGCGGAAGCTTATATTAATTTAAACAAGCCTGACCTGGCTGCTATTGATATTAATAAGGTGAGGGAAAGGTCTGAAGCTAATCCGGTATCTCCCGCTAATGCAAATATTGACTATTTATTAGACGAAAGGGCCAGGGAATTGTATGGTGAAGAATGGAGGCTGATTATTTTGCGCCGCACTGGTAAACTCATTGAGAGAGTTAAAAAGTATAATGATAACCCTCTATGTCCAGGAGCATATATTGACCAGCATAATTTCCGGTGGCCTATTCCACAGGCGCAGATTGATTTAAATATTGACGCAGACTTTCCCCAAAATCCCGGTTACTAGTTGGAAATTCTTTGGAATAAATAGGTTGAGGCAAACCCGGTCGGTAAAGGCAGATCGGGTTTGCTTTAAATAAAGGATGAATAAGAAGGAAGCAGGCTAGTTAGGCCAACTATCAGATCGTGTTTTTCTTCTTTATAATAAGTATTGAAAATGGGTTATTTCTTGAAATTATTGATAAAAAATCCTGGATTAGTACCACTTTTTATAACGGGTTTATTTTTCAGTTTTTCCTATGAAACGCAGGCTCAGCCTTTAAGGATAGGTGTGTATGAAGTAGATGCTACTCCACCCATTGGCAGTCCCGTAGCCTATGCAACAACCCGTTCTGTAACAGATTCTTTAAGTGCACGTGGTATTGTGATCCTATCCGATCAGAAGCCGATTGTTTTATGTGCGGTGGACTGGATAGCCATTGGCAACGAGGGTATGGATGCCTGGAAAGAGCGATTAGCTAAAGCTGCCAGTACTTCTACTGATCGTGTTTCTGTGCATGTGTTGCATCAGCATGATGCTCCCTGGTGTGATTTCACTTTTCAGCATATCGTAGAGGAGTATGGAATACAGGGAATACCCTTTGACAACAAATTTCTTCTTAGAACCATAGAGAACGTAGGTTTGGCCGTAGAGCAGGCTAAAAAGAACGCGCAGGTGGTTACCCATTTGGGTTTTGGCGAAGCTAAAGTAGAAAAAGTGGCATCGAATCGTCGTATTTTGGGGAAGGATGGTAAAGTGGCAATCGTTCGTTTTAGCAGCACAAGGGACTCCATTGCAATAGCTGCACCTGAGGGAGTAATTGACCCATGGCTCAAATGTGTCAGTTTTTGGAACAAAGAAAAACCAATTGTTGTGCTTACCTATTATGCTACACATCCTCAAAGCTATTATGGTACCGGAGATGTAAGCTGTGATTTTGTAGGTATTGGGCGAAATGCATTTGAGAAAGTAATTGATGTGCCGTGTGTTCATTTTAATGGAGCAGGGGGCAATGTAGCAGCAGGAAAATATAATAATGGTTCTCCTGAAATGCGTCCGATATTGGCGGGGCGAATGGAAGAGGGTATGAAAAAGGCGTGGGCAACGACAAAAAAGGTATCTGTTTCAGGAAAAGGCGTAGCGTGGAAAAGTAAATTTGTAGTGCTTCCTATCGCACAGAATCTGACAGAAGATGAGTTAAGGGCAGAACTGAAAGACATGAAAAAATATACTTCGGCTACTGAGCTTGCGGCAACCCAACTGGCATGGTTAAAACAAACGGAGACAGGTCGTAAAGTGCAGATATCTTCCCTGCGCCTGGGTAATATATGGCTGCTCCATATTCCCGGGGAAGCGTTTGTGGAATATCAGCTGGCTGCAAAAGCATTAAGACCCAATGATCATGTGTGTACTGCTGCCTATGAAGAATATGGACCGGTTTACATTGGGACAAAAGTTGCTTATTCACAGGGTGGATTTGAAACGGGGTATTCATTTGTAGCGCCTGAAGTGGAAGATGTATTAATGAATGCTATTAAAGAAGTTTTAAAATAAGATATAAGGATTGAATATCGGGAGGATGAGTAGTATTGATTACGTATATTTTTTAATAAACTATTATGACAATTGAAACTAGCATGTATGCTTTTGGAAAAAGCATTTTGATTAGAAATATTCAATCACTGTTTATAATACTACTTATAATATTATCCTCCTGCCAATCTAAATCCCCTTATCCCGGTCCGCTTTCACCAGAAGAATCAATAAAAACTTTTCACTTTGCCGGGGAATTTAAGGCAGAGGTGTTTGCAAGTGAACCTCTGGTTACGGATCCGGTATCAATGGTATTCGATGAACAAGGAAACGCCTATGTGGTAGAAATGGCTGATGCGAACCAGCCTGATTCTGCCAGGGGAAAAGGAAGGATCATCGTTCTGAAAGACCGGGATAGCGATGGGATGGCAGATACCTCATTTGTATTTGCAGATAGCATCAGGGATGCTACGAGTATTCTGTTCTGGGAAGGAGGTTTACTTATTGCTGCGGCGCCCAATATTATGTATTATAAAGACACTGATGGTGATGGGAGAGCAGATTCAAAAGAAATTCTTTTTACCGGTTTTTTTAATAAAAATGAAGCAACGCAGATTACCAATCTCACTTTTGGCATAGATAACTGGATCTACGCTAATAATACCGGGAATCCGGGAGGAATAACTTTTACCAGGAGGCCTGACTCGCCTCCATTGAGCATGAAGGGAGCAGACTTCCGTTTTCGTCTTGACAGGAACCAGTTTGAGCGTAGTACAGGTCCCGGGCAGTTTGGCCTGGCTATAGACGATTGGGGACATCGCTTTTTTACTGCCAACTCTTTGCATATCCGCCAGGTAGTGACTCCCTTAAGGTACCTGGAAAGAAATCCACATTTACCTTCTTCCGCTAAATCTGCGATCGAAAATATTTCTGATCACGACCCGATCATGTTCCAGTTGTCAGAAACACCTTACTGGCGTCAGGTGCGTACAGATCGGCGTAATAAAGAATTTCAGGAAAAACACATTGACAGGGTGGAGTATGCCAGGGGTCATTTTACTGGAGCGTCAGGCGGCACTATTTATGCAGGAGATGCACTTTCAAAAGAATATTATGGTAATATATTTACAGGTGATGTCGCGGGCAATTTGGTTCACAGGGATGTTCTCCGCTTCAACAATACGGTTCCCTATTATATAGCAGAACAGGCCGCCTCGGAAAAGAATAAGGAATTTCTGGCGGTTACCGATTCCTGGTTTCGTCCGATAAGTTTAGCAGTTGGCCCTGATGGTCATCTGTATATCATTGATATGTACAGGCAACATATTGAGGATCCTGTCTCTATTCCTGATGATCTGGAAAGTGATATGGATTTTACAGCGGGGAATAAATATGGGCGCATCTACCGTGTTGTACCTGAAAATGCAGGTACTTATAAAAAGGCGACTCCTAATCTAAGGAATGCAACGTCTGCTCAACTCGTGGACATGCTCACTCATTCGAATCGCTGGTGGCGCCTCCAGGCTCAAAGACTTCTTCTAGAGCGCCAGGATAAAAGTGTGTTGCCGGCAGTAAAAGCATTGTTTGCACACGATGAAAACCCACGATTCAGATTACATGCCCTTTATGTTTTGGAAGGGATGAATGCGCTGGATGCCGCTATTGTGAAGGTTGCCATGCAAGATGCTTCTCCTGGAGTACGTGAAAACGCGGCTATACTTTCTGAGCAATTCCCCGCTTGTTTGCATCAGCTGGAAGCGATGGTAGATGATTCCGATATAAGGGTGGCCTACCAGGCAACATTGAGTTTAGGGCAATTTAAGGATAAATCAGCGATAACAGCACTTGTGAGATCATTAGAACTACATGGACAGAGTGAATGGTTCAGAACAGCAGTTTTAAGTTCGGAGACCGGGTCAGGGCTTGAGCTACTGAAGGTATTGGAGAAACAAACATTTTTTTCCGAATCAGCTTCTTGGAAATTCGCATTTCTTGAAGTTTATTCAAACATAATCGGATCCCGTAATAATAAAGAGGAGATAGAAGGTTTGTTAAATGGGTTGTCTGCACCATTTATAGCGAAAGCAGCTAATCTACAATTGTCAATTGTAAAGGGATTGATTAAAGGACAAGAGGAAGTAAAAACAATTGATACTTCATTTAAGGAGAAATTAAAAGCTATCGTTGCAGAATCAGACAGTGATATCAGTAAGGCGATAGAGGATTTGAAGCAATTTATAAATAATGTAAATTGAACGAGTTAATATGAGTACAACCGCAGAAAGTATTCGTTTTTTCTTAAGAATAGGATGTTATCATTTATTATTCCTGTTATCTTGGCAGTTTCTGGTAAGCCAGAACGCTGTTATTGCTCAGGCAGTCCCGGGTTTGCCTTCAGCCAGTCTTCGCATTTCAACATTTGATATAGATGTTACTCCGCCGATAGGAAGCCACCTGGCATATGATCCTCAGATCAATACATGGGATCTGGGGCTGCGGGCTAAAGGTATCGTTATTTTAGGGGCAGGGCAACCTATTGTAATGTGCGCTATGGATTGGATTGCCATTGGCAATGAAGGAATGGATCAGTTTAAAAATGCACTCGCTGCTGCTGCCGGAACCACTCCGCACCGGGTAACAGTAAATGTGCTGCATCAGCACGATGCACCGAGGTATGATGCCAGCGCAGAACAAATTCTTCTTGAAGCAGGCATTGATCCGGCTATTATTAACCCAACTCAATTCGAAGGAACATTCGGCAGGGAAACTATACGGAACCTCACGGTTGCCGTCAGGAAATCTCTCTACCATACCCAGCCGGTTACTCATTTAGGGCTTGGCCAGGCCAAAGTGGAAAAAGTAGCATCTAACCGGAATATCTATGGAAAAGACGGTAAAGTCCGTACTACCAGGATGTCATCTACAAAAGATGCTTCTTTGCATGCGGAGCCCGAAGGAGTAATTGATCCTGTGCTGTCACTTGTGAGCTTTTGGAATAATGATAAACCCATTGCTGTTATAAGTTATTATGCATGCCATCCCCAGAGCTATTACCGTACCGGCATACCTAATCCTGATTTCCCCGGTATTGCCCGTTTCTATCGTCAGCTTACTGTACCCGATGCGCTTCATATTCATTTTAACGGTGCCGGAGGGAATATTGCTGCAGGTAAATACAATGACGGCTCTCACGAAAACCGTCTCATACTGGCTACCCGTCTTGCCGATGGAATGAAGCGCGCCTGGGATGCCACACGCAGGCAGCCCGTAACTGCTGCAGATGTGGATTGGGCAGTGGAGCCGGTATCTTTACCCCCTGCAAAATATTTGTATCGCATACTGGAAGAGCTGTCTAGAAGTAATGAACCGCTGCTTAAAAATAGTGGTAACGCGAGGAAGATGGCATGGCTGAAAAGGTGTGAGGCCGGGAAACAGATTGATGTCTTCTGCCTGAAAATAAAAAATGCGAGGATATTGTATATGCCCGGCGAGCTGTTTGTAGAATACCAGCTTGCTGCCAAAGCGGAGCGGCCGGATCTGTTCGTGGCCATGTCGGCTTATGGCGATTTGGGGCCGGGATACATTGGAACAGCCGAAGCCTATGAGAAAGGTGGTTATGAAGTAAGTGAACGCGCCTCAAACGTAGCACCGGAAGTGGAAGGCGTTCTTATGAAGGCAATTAAACATCTGTTGAATCAATAGAATGAATGGTGAGTAATTCACCATTGGCTATACATCACTCACAACGTAGTCAGATGAAAGAAAAATATTCGCGCCGTAATTTTATGGCCAGTACAGGTATCCTCTTAGCCGGCGCTTCTCTAAAGTTGAACGGGCTTGCGGAAATTTCCGGGTCTAAGAAAGAGCCCATTATTGATATCCATCAGCACATTTATTATAATGCGCGGACCGACGAGCAAATGATCGCCCATCAAAGAGCATTGGGTATTACTACTACTATCCTTTTGCCATCCGGACGGCCGGTAAGTGCATTGTCTGCGTATAAAGGTTTGCCGGATGGTTTTCAGAGTAAATTTGGGCGTGTCGGTGGGAATGCTGAAAGTTATTTATTTGCAAAGCAACATAAGAAGGAGTTCAGATTTGGAGTTAGTGCTGTTCCCGATTTGTCTGATGCGCTCCAGGAAATTGAGAAATATTTAAAGTTAGGCGCAGCAATTATTGGTGAATTAAAATTTTCGGTAGAATGTGATTCATCGGAAATGCAAAAGATTTATCAACTGGCACAGGCTTATAATGTTCCGGTTTTGATGCATTGGCAATATAAAACATATAATTACGGCTTTGAGCGGTTCTATAAAATGTTGGAGAAATACCCGAAAGTAAATTTTATAGGCCATGCTCAAACCTGGTGGGCCAATATTGATAAAAACCATACCGATCAATCAATACTATATCCAAATGGACCGGTTACTGCCGGGGGAATTACGGATCGCTATCTCAGTGATTACCCCAATATGTATGGAGACCTTTCTGCGGGTTCAGGGCTGAATGCACTTACCCGCGATGAAGATCACGCAAAGTTGTTCCTGGAAAAACACCAGGATAAATTATTGTATGGCAGTGATTGTGATGATAAAAGCGGTTTGGCTTCTTCATCGGCATGCTCGGGAGCCTTGGATATTGCAGAAGTCCGCAAACTGGTACCCGACAAAAAAATTCAAAGAAAGCTATTGTATGAAAATGCTAAAAATTTATTTCATCTTTAAAATAATATATTAAGCATGGGGTGCATTTGTAATTTTCGCATCGCTTATATATCTCCATGGTCGTGAGAATTATATATACCCGATGTTTAAAATACCGCGGACATCCTAAAATCAGATATATTTTTATTTTTGGAATAATACTTTAGCACTAAGAATTGTTATCATCATGCAAAGCAAAAAGAACAATGGATTAAATAACCGGTTAATTAATAAAAGGAAGCAAAATATTTTTTGTGTTACCTCCTTCCTTTTGCTCTTTACTTTCTCTGTCTCAGCCTCAGTCCTTCCTGCTCCTCATGATCCGGCAG
>CAZFGP010000189.1:0-7263 GCA_964518685.1 uncultured Terrimonas sp. | reverse complement strand
TTTCTTCAGATTGATGAACAATCCTCAGTTTGCACCCACTGATTTCATAGAGATACTTCTGCAGTTCTTCGGCTACATATTTCTCAGACGCGATAGCGTTTTTTGAGACAAATATCTTATACTTGCTTTGTCCATTTTTGATTAAATAATGATTCATAGAACAGGAACTAATAGCAAATACCGAAAAAAGAAGCAAAAAAAATCGCATAATCATCATTTTAGGAATAGGAATTATCAAATCTGATTTTAATCCAGAAAAAGAGCTTTTCGCGACTTCTCCATAGCCTTGGCTGATTTGTGTAAGCCACCGGGTTTATTTCTTAAAACCCATATTCTTTTGTGCTCTTGAATTAATTCTTCAAATTCTTTCGACAGTTTCTTTCTCCTCATATCGGGAATCTTACTCACTTCCCTTCCCGGAGTTCTGAATCTCTCAATACCGATTTTACAAGCCAGTTTGGCAAAGTTCACAGCCAAAGTCATTTCAGCTTTGATGATTTTTTCTTCTCCGGCATCCATAGGAGCCCTTAGGAAAACATGTAAATTTTTATCCAGACTATTCATGGCATTTTGTAATCCTTTGGGAGTTACATGTGTAGGAATAGATTTTACTCCCCTATATCCTATAAGGGTATAAAATATTAACTGATCATCATCATCTACATTTTTAAAGTCATCAAAGGCAAGCGTGTAGGCATTGCCTATATTAATTAAAGCATCTCCTGATTTTTCAGTTGGATCATTGAATATATATCGGGATACCATTTTACCGATATTCATATTTTCGTTGTTTTTGAACCCCCAGCTGACAGCAGCTCCATATAGAAAAGCAGGATATGAAACCGATATGGGCTGCCAATGTCCGTTATTACCCCAATCCGTATTTAAGAAACCCATTGCACCATGTTTTATACCATTCATGGCCGCATTTCTCAGGTTTTCAAATGCATTTTGATTGCGCCCTACAAAACTCAACACAGAACTCGTACCCGGACATACATAAAAAGGAATTCCAGCTTCCCGAAATTTCTTACCAAATTCATCAAATGGAAAATCTGCCAGATAGCCCCACACAAGAGCGATCATATCTTTCGGAAGTTCAGGGATCAACTCGGGATTTTGCAATATAATGTCACCCCAGAATAATACATTTCTGCTATGTTTTTCCACTTCATTTTTAAGTTGCATAAGAAAGTCAAGATAAACCCGGCCTTTGCCTTTTTTTTCAACCCATTCTTTTGTCTGTCCTTTTCCCAAATAATCCGTTTCATCACAGTTAATATTAAAATATCTACTGCTAAAGTTGGGTAGCAACTCTGCATATAATTCACTCATCAATTCCATCGTTTCAGGTACCGCCGGACTCAGGTTAATATGAGAACTAGGCCCCGAAACCTCAGCCAAACCTTTGTAACGGTCATGTTCAAACCATTGGTTCATATGAGCAAAAGATGCCTGGTTGGGTACCAGGTCTATAAATCGTTCGTGGCAATACTGATCCAGTTCAAGTATTTCTTCCGCAGTCATAGGACTAAAACCCTTCCATACATCTATATGGTTCTGATAGGCAAAAGTATTTTCGGTATATAGCTGAACCTCATTGATTTTCCAGCTGGCAAAATAATCTATTAAATTTTTAAGCGTACTCATAGTAGGTACCTTATTTCTACTTACATCAAGCAATATCCCTCTGCGTTTAAAGTCGGGTGAATCTTTAATGGAAATCAGCGGAAGCCCTCCCCGGTCTTTGGCATACCGGACGATTTGCTTAAATGTTTGTAGAGCATAGAACAGACCAGCCTCATCTCCACCTTCAAGCAAAATCCGGTTGGATTGAACAGCAACTTTATATTCCTGGGAAGAGAGTCCGGGGTTTAAATAAACCCATACCAGGGGATCCTCACCTATAGCTGTTTTTGCTGCAAAAGCAGTCACAATCTCTAGTTCAGCTAAACAAGATTTTATTACAGCTGCTATCTCAATAAGCAAAGGACTGTTTTCAGGGATTACAATTCGGCCTTCCTTACGATTAAAAGTACCAGAGGATTGTTCCACCTGCTTAGGCACCGGTATAAGATAATCTTTCAGATCGGCTGCCTGAAGCGTGACCCATGAAATAGAAAAAATAAAGACAATAAAATAATGCTTTTTCACTCCATTTAATTTTTAAGTATTGTTAAGGCCTTTTCAAGATGTCCGGCAGATTTATGCAAGCCGCCCGGTCTGTTTCGTAATAACCATATATTTTTAAACTCCTCAATCAAACGTTGATATTTTTTTATTAACTCGTCTCTTTTTGCGGATGAAATATCTTCAAGTTTCTGTGTTGGAGTATTTAATCTGTCGAGCCCTATTTCACAACTAAGTTTTGCCATGCTTACTGCCAGTGTCATTTCGGTCTTAATGAGGGTAGCTTCATCGCCGAAAGTGGGTGTATTTACCAGTGTTTTAAGATTATTATCCAGATGTTCTATAGCTGCTAAAAATCCCTCTTTAGATGCGCCTTTTGGCAGATCCATATTGGGTCTTTTCAGCAATTTATCAAAAACAAACGCATCAATATTTATCCCCGTTTTGGTAAAAGCGTTTCCAATATCACTAAGCGCTTGTCCTGTTTTTCCGGTGGAATCTATAAATATATACCGTGACAAAAGGCTGCCAACATCAATTTGCTGATTACCGGCATATCCCCAACTGACCGCAGCGCCATATATATAAGCCGGGTAAGAAACAGATAACGGTTGCCAATGTCCATCATTACCCCAGTCATTCATTTGAAATCCCATAGCGCCATATTTTTTCCCATATTCAGCTCCACCCCTCATTTGACCCAAAGAAACATCACCATGCCCAACTACGGAAAGAACAGAAGCAATCATAGGACAAATAAAAAAAGGAACGCCCGCCTCCTGGAATGTCTTACAGGCATTATAATCGCTCCATACTAATGCAATCATATTTTTGGGGAGTTTTGAAATCAGTTCGGGATGCTGGGAAATAACGTCCGCCCAAAAACGAACCGTACGACCCTGCTTTTCCACTTCGTTCTTAAGTTGAAGAATAAAATCATAATAAACCTCTCCTTTACCTTTCTTTTCAACCCATTCCTTTGTCCTGCCTTTTCCCAAATAATCCGTTTCATCACAGTTGATATTAAAATACCTGCTGCTGAAGTTGGGCAGCAATTCTGTATATAATTCACTCAACAATTCCATCGTTCCTGGTACTGCCGGACTCAGGTTAATATGAGAGCTTGGACCCAGTACTTCTGCCAGCCCCTTGTAACGGTCATGCTCAAACCACTGATTCATATGAGCAAAGGAAGCCTGATTGGGTATCAGGTCTATATATCGTTCACGGCAGTACTGATCCAAATCAAGTATTTCTTCTGCTGTCAAAGGACTAAAGCCTTCCCATACCTCCCGGTGATTTTGATAAGCAAAAGTATTTTCTGTATATAACTGAAACTCGTTAATCTTCCAACTAGACAAAAGGTCTACCAGATTTTTTAGTGTCTTTATGGCAGGCACTTTGTTTCTACTTATATCAATGGAAACTCCTCTTCGTTTGAAGTCCGGAGCATCCTCAATGGAAACCAGTGGAAGAGTACCCGTGTCTTGTGCATATTGAATAATTTGCTTAAATGTTTGCACTGCATAAAACAAGCCGGCTTCATCTCCGCCTTCCAGTAATATCTGATTAGGTTGAATAGTAATTTTATAGGCCTGGGGCGAAAGCGAAGGGCTTAGAAATATCCAAACCAAAGGATTCTCACCCCGGGCAGCCTTTGCAGCAATTGTAGCCTCCATTTTAATCTGAGACAGCAGAGACTTGACGGAGCGTGCCATCTCAAAAAGTGACAGACTACCTTCCGGGATTATAATCCTGCCTTCTTTTCGATCAAAACTACCCGAAAGTTGTTCTACCTGTCTGGGCACCGGAACAAAATAGTCCTTCAGATCGGCTGCATTAACCACTGCACATGTAATAGAAAAAATAAAAATAAAAAGCGATGTCAACTTATTCATCAATAGTTTATTCATTCAACATAAAATTATTTTGAAAGATTCAATTTCTAACCATTTTATGAAATTAGGAAAGAAGTCCATACTGAACTCCTTTCCTAATCATCTAATTCATAAGCTTACCATCCGGGGTTCTGTGTCAAATTCTTATTCAACACTAATTCATTAGAAGGAATTGGGAATAGATAATCTCTATTCTTTTTAAAGCCATAACCATTGGGTAACAATTTTTGATAAGGCTCTATATAACGACTTGCATCAACCGGCATATTTTGGATCATATCTTCTATTTCGGGAAATGACTTACCCAAAATGAATCGGGCTCCCAGCCATCTCTTACCTTCAATTAAATCGCCTGCAGCCCAACGCATCAAATCAGCAGTTCTAAATCCTTCAAAAGCAAGTTCAACTCTTCTCTCCCTTCTTATTTCGTTTATTAACGGACTCAACTCGGGAAATTGCCAATTAGGATCAACAAATCCAACACTAAGCGTCAAATCAGGCATTCCAACTCGTCTTTTAACCAAATTGATTGATTTATCCAAATCTTCTTGTGTAACAGTATTAAGTTCGGCTTTCGCCTCTGCATAATTTAACAGAGCCTCTGCATAACGAAACACGATTCCATCTACCTTGCCATTGGTGCTTCCTATTATGTTCTGCACAGGATCGGGAGTTGACCCTTTCCGGACCATATAACCAGTTGTCGCCCCATTTTTTCCAGCACTATTTAAAGGCGGATTCATAAAAAGAATTGGAGGATCTTGTGCTGCCCTCACCTGACCACGAATCCATATACTCTGATACATTCTGGGATCTCTGTTTTGAGAAACCTGAATCAAGGAGCTATCACCCTGGTAAAGACTACTTAGGCTGATTGGCAAACCATCAATAGACAAGTATGAATCAACCATAGATTTAGTAATGCCACTTGCATTTCCAAACATTCCGGAATTGTAGGCAGTATACCGTCCCATCTGCAATCCAGGATCCCTTGTATCAATAAGCAATGCCTCCGCACCTCCTGCTGCAGCCAAATCATCCAACCCGAAAAGAGTGAAGTAGTCCTTTTCAGGATGATTGGTAGAATATAGGGATATATTTCCGGAGTTAATGAGGGTTCCGGCAGATTCAGCAGCAAGCTGCAAGTACTTCTGTCCATTAGAACCCTGTACTCCAAAAACTGTTCCGGCATGATACTTTTCCCATGTACCCTCATATAAACATACCCTTGACTTAAATAACAGGGCTGCTTCCCAATTAATCCTATTAGGTCCAACCTCGTTTCTTTTATTTAGTAAAGAGATTGCTTGATCCAAATCGGCAACAATATGATCCATAATAATGTTTCTTGGATCTCTTGCCGTATATAACTCTTCTGATTCCGTTGTCAATACAACATCATACCATGGCACATCTCCAAAATTCTGTAATAGGGTAAAATAAAAATAAGCTCTAAAAAAGAACCCTTCTCCCTTAAACTGGCTTATTTCTAATTTTGATCCTTGCGTAGCTTTATCTACGTTACCAAGAAAATAATTAATTGATCTTATATTTTTCCAGTCCCAACCACCTCCTGTTGCAGGCACAATACGTGTTCCATTCAGTAATAGGTCTGGTGTTTCAGTTAGCATATTATCGCTGCTATATTCCTGTTCATATCTTTCATGATCAATCAGATCTCCAATAAATGCAGGATAAAATCCATTGATAAAGAGTTTGATATCATCTGATGAGGTCCAATATGTCTTTTCCGTTATCGTATCCAAAGGAACTTTATCAAGAACATCACGACAACCTAATACTATACTGATAAAAATGATTATTATAGATATTCGTTTCATGACTATTTTTTTAATTTTTTAAAACGTAATACTTAATCCTAATGCCAGAGTTCTCGATAGAGGATAAACTTTTTGGTATTCCACATATGGATCATAATCCTCATCTCCAAGTTTTAGCTGAATCAGTTCAGGATCAAAATTTTTCCAGAGTTTAGTAAATGTGAGCAGGTTTTCTCCATTGAAATAAAACTGTATCCTATCTACAAACTTAATACCCTTAGTGATGCTTGATGGAAGGGTATAACCCAGGTACACGCTTTTTAGTCTGAAATATGTAGTATGCTGTAAATATCGGGTCGAAGTTTGGCGATTTTTGCCATATCCCGATCCGCCCGACGGCCCAAGTGGTCTGGGAAGATAACCTTCTGGGTTATCCTCGCTCCAGTAATTAAGTACGGCATCTGTAATTCGGGTTTTTGCTGATCTGCTCCATCCCCAGAATAGAGTAGAGGAACCGGATGGAAAATAATCACGTTTACCAATACCCTGAAAGAATATCTGCAAATCAAAATTCTTCCAGGAAGCATTCCCCTGAATCGAATAACTATAACGTGGTGAGCTATTACCTATAATCTTCCTGTCTCCATGATCGTCTTTTGTGTTTTTGCCAATATCAATTTTGTTATCCCCATTCAAATCTTTGTACTTAACATCACCAGGGCCCCATCCCGTTCCAAAATAATTGAGATTAATCTTAGACACATAATCCTGTACTTCTTCTCTTGTCTGGAATAATTCATCTGCCTCAAACCCCCATATTTCTCCAATAACCTGACCCTCATACCAGTTACTCAAAACCTTGTCAGGATTATTATATTTTGTAATTATGGATTTATTATCCGAAATCATAAAATTAATTCCATATCCTAAATTGCCAACCCTGTCCTTCCAACCCAATGTTAGCTCCCAGCCTTTTGTGCTGAGCGAAGCACTATTTGCTACTGGTGCCGCTGATCCAAGCACTGCGGGTAATGCAGCCGCAGGCCCAAACATATTATCAACAGATCTCGAATAAATATCAAATATTGCAGAAAGTCGGTTATTCAAAAAAGTAAAATCTACCCCAATATTCTTTGTAAGTGCGGTCTCCCAAGAAATGCCAGAACTTACAATTGCAGGCATAAGGGAATAATTCGGTCTTTCTCCGTTTATAATCCATCCCACTCGGGATAAAACCGGCAAATTAGGCAGGTATAAATACCCCTGTACATTTTGATTTCCAAGCTGGCCAATCGAAGCTCTTATTTTAAACGAATTAATTATTTCACTTAAACCAAAAGATGTCCAAAATCTTTCTTTATGTATATTATAACCGGCTGCAACAGAAGGGAAAAAACCATATCTTTTCCCCTCTTCAAATTTAGAAGAACCATCATACCTACCGTTAAACTCAA
>CAZFGP010000188.1:0-7270 GCA_964518685.1 uncultured Terrimonas sp. | reverse complement strand
ACGGGCTGGTATGTCTTAAATAGTGGTCGCCATCCTCATCCCGTAGGTGAAAAATTACCTAATGAATTAGGGCTATATGATATGACTGGAAATGTATGGGAGTGGTGTCAGGACTGGTATAGCAAAAATTATTATGACTTACAACGCCATAACAACCCTACCGGGCCCAAGGACGGCGTGGCACGGGTACGACGGGGCGGATCGTGGTTTACGCAGGCTGGTAATTGTGCCACCTCTTCGCGAAACAGTGTGAAGCAGGATTATAAGGATGATGCCGGTGGCTTCAGACTGGCGCAGTATCCTAATTGAGAATGTGAGAAATGTAAAAATGCATGCGGTCGGTACCCTACCCGACTCAGGAGGGCCAGACCACGGTGGCATTAGAAAAACCTGTAGTTAACCATGAGGGCAAAATTGCTTTTGAAAAAATTAACTGTAAAAACATGAGGTTGTTCTTAAATTTAGTTTTAGTTGTTTCGATTTTTTTATTAGCCGGCTGTTTAGATAGAACAGAAAAGATTTTTTGTCCGGAATATGAAATGACTTTGATAGCAGAAAGCGAAGCCCCTTTAATAGACAGCAGTCATCCGGGCTCATCCGGGATTAAAAGGGGAATGGAAGGCGGTACAATTTTCTGGCAAGGGGGTGAATATAGGATGTTCATAACAGAAATGCTTCGGTCTGATTACAGTGGAACCAGAAATGGATACTGGAAAAGTAAAGACGGTGTAAATTGGGACAGGGTAGCCACGATTCAGGAATCCGATGATAATATAATGGGGCTCAAAGGATCGGTTTGGTCTCCCATGCCTTTTTTCAACCGGCAGGAAAAACGCTGGAATTTGTTTTATGTTGGATATAGTGAAAAAGGGGTTCTTAAAGGAAACGTTTTCAGGGCAATATCTGCGGTGGAAGGTGAAGATGGATTTGCCGGTCCGTATATAGATGCGCCGGGTACCGTGTTGTCTTTTGATGATAAGGGAAAAGATCCATGGGAAAACCTACAGGGTACAGATTCATTTTATCCTTTTCCGGTAGGAGAAAAGTGGTACGCATTTTACGGTAGTAGTGATGGCAGAACATACTGGGTTAACGGAATGGCGATGGCTGATAGTTTGGGAGGACAATGGAAAAGAGATGCCATTCGGATCCCAACTTTTACCTATAGTGAAAATCCGATTGTGATCAACTTAGACGATGGAACCTATTTCTGTGTTTTTGACGACTTGTCTTATGGAGAGGAGAGCAGTACGATGGGATACGGATATTCTACTGACGGGATAAATTGGAAACAGAAAGTTCTTCAATTTCCTATGCCACAATGGGCCACTAATGTAAGAACGCCACAGCAAATCATACCCGTTCCAGAAGAAGAGAATACATTCTGGCTATACTTCACAGCCGCCACACCTTCGGGCTTTTACAGTTTTGGTAGAATGAAGGTGAAGATAAGTTTACGGTCGGTACCTGGGTAAATAAGCGGTCGGCACCGCAGACCGCAATCCAACCCGGTCTGACGCTGGCGCGTACCGACCGGGTTGTGGTCGGTACCCGACATAGGAGGGTCAGACCACAATCCAACCAGATCCTTTTCTAATCCAGCCCAGTGTGATGTCGGCGCATACAGACCGGGTTGTGGTCGGCACCAAAGGTCAGACCACAATCCTTCCACGCAGTAAAATCATAAATGAAGCCACCAAAAGCTAATTCTATTTACAAGGTAATACAACCACTTATACCTATTATCCAAAGCCAAAAAGAGTCTGAGTTCATTTCATTGCGAATCACCTTAAGCGCGCGGTCTAAATGATTGCGTGCGGTACGTACACTAATGCCAAGGATTTCAGCAATTTCGTGAAGCGATCGTCCTTCCTGCTTGTTGAGGGTATATACTTCCTGCTGCCTTACAGGCAGAGATTTTATAACGGCTTCCAGATGGGCATCAATATCCTGTTGTACCAGTTTACTTTCTGTTTTATCCTCCAACTTCTGAAGATGATACCATACCTCTTCCTGGTAAACCTTTTCCCGTGCCATTTTTTTAAAATGATCAATAACGTGGTTCTTCGCCATCTTCAGAATGTAATTATCCGCATCAGCTACTGCAGATAACTGTTCATTCCTGGTCCACACTTTTATCATTACGTCCTGTGTAAGGTCGTCTGCGAGATCGGTATTCTTAACAAACTGTACAATAAAGCGATAGACCTTCGCCCTGTAATATGGTATAACGATTTCCATCTTCAAACGTAATTAGCGGTTAATCAAGCTGAAATGATGAAAATGATTTTCCGATGCTGTTTGAAAGACTTGTCTGCTACAAGATAGGCATAGTTTTTTAATAAGAGAAAAATATTTGTGAAGTATTGTGGTCGGTACCGAAGGTCAGACCACAGTCCTATCAGGCTTTTTTCAATCCAACCCGGTCTGATGCTGACGCATACCGACCGGATTGTGGTCGGTACCGAAGGTCAGACCACAAACCACAACCGACCGCAGAACTAAAATTAAAAAATAAATCATCGTCCGGCTGGTCAAAATACTCCATTCTGCAGTTGTAGTTAAATGAAATGATGAAATAATATTCTGGTCTGTTTTAAGAAAGGCTGCTATGCATGTAGAATTTGAAACAAAAAGAAAGTGAACAATCAACGATTTAATTATTTATTAGGAGCGTACAGGAAAGGCACTATAAATCAGGCAGAGTATAAAGAGCTGATATGGATGCTGGGTGAACCCGATATGGAAAAGGACATGGACCAGCGATTAACGGATTATTGGCAGGCAGAATCGGAGCCTCTGGACGAACAGAGAGCAGTAGTTCCGGAGGCACCCACCAGAACCGACAGGAGGAAGACATATAGGTACCTGAGTATGGCTGCTTCAGTAGTGCTGCTGCTCGGTCTGTTTTTCTATTGGTGGGGCGCGTTTGATGCTTTTAGAACCGGAGAGCAGGTGTACAGTACGGCTTTTGGTGAGCGACTGGAAATTGAATTAGATGATGGCAGCCATGTAACCCTAAATGCCAATTCCACCCTCAAATGGAGAGAAGGCTGGGAAAAGAAGAAAGACCGGCGAGTGGGTTTGACAGGGGAGGCTTTTTTTAAAGTGAAAAAACAAAATGGCATTCCGTTTACAGTACACACTAATGATGTGGCGGTTGAAGTATTAGGCACTTCGTTTAATGTAGACAACCGGGAGGCTGTAACGAAAGTGTATTTGGATGAAGGAAAGGTGAATTTGAAGCTAAACGCTAAAGTAAATGAGGATAGCAATTTGCCCGAAGAGATTATTATGGAGCCGGGAGATCAGATCAGTTACAGTGCGGAAAAGAAGAAGATAGAGAAAACAGAGGGACAGACCATGATCACCGCTGCGGCATGGAAGATGAATGTACTCAATTTCAAGAACATGAAATTCGGGGAGGTCCTGAATTTACTCGGTGATATTTACGGTCAAACTTTTGAATGTAAAGACAGTACATTATTGCGTACCCCAATGTATTTAGGCGTTCCCTATTCCAACTGGGAGGCGGTAAGGCAGGCTTTGGAATTGTCCCTGAATATCCGGTTCCGGGAAAGCAGGCCACAACATTATGAGGTGCGGATGCAGCAAGAATGAATATTATCTAACTAATAAAAAATTAAAAACTTGTGCTATGAGAATAAAGCATATTCTTACCGGTTTGGTAGCATTCAACCTTTGGATTGGATTACTCACTCCTTTTAAAAGCCAGTCCAGCCCTTTCATTAAAGGAAAAATGACCCTTTTAGAGGCCATTGAAAAGATCAGTAAGCAATATGATGTGTATTTCACTTTTGACATGACCTTAGTGTCGAAAGTGGAAGTGGATTATGAGCAGAGTTTGTATAACTCTGCTGAAGACGCACTGGTGCGTGTGCTGAAAGGAACGGGGTTGAAGTATAAATTCTTTGATCATCGTTTTGTGATCATCTACAAGGACGATGCAAAAGGTTTGGAGTCGCTAAAAAAGATGTCGAAACATTTAAGCGGTCTGATAAGGGAGGGGGAAAATAAATTTGAACCTATAGGAAAAAAAGAAATGCTTATTGTTAGAACATTACCGGAGCGGTCCGTTTTGGAAGACCTGAGGCCAGTTGCCTTTTCTGTGGAGGGGACCGTTGTCAATAATGAAGGGGAAGCGCTGGTAGGCGTTACCATACAGGTAAAAGGCGCAAATAAGGCAACTACTACTGATGCCAACGGACATTTTTCTCTGACCGATATAGAAGCCAATGCCGTGTTGGTGATCTCTTATGTTGGCTTTGAAACGCAGGAAGTGAGAGTGGGCGGTCAGGCAAACCTGAAGATTACGATGGTGTCGGCAGACCAGGCTTTGGAGCAGGTTGTGGTGGTTGGATATGGAACTAAAAGTAAAGTCTTGAATTCTGCATCTATAAGTAGCATAAGTGTCAAGGATCTAAATATTAAGAGTTCCGTAAAAAGTACTGGAGAGCTCCTACAAGGAAAGGCCCCGGGCGTTATGGTTCGAAATACAGATGGCGCGCCGGGAACAGAGCCTGTAATACGAATTCGAGGGATGAACTCAATCTTGGGTAATAATGGTGCTTTGATTGTCATTGATGGATTTCAGCGTGGAAGCCTCCGCGGTATAAATCCAAATGATATTGAATCAATTGATATTTTAAAAGATGCGAGTGCGACAGCTATTTACGGGTCAGAGGGAGCGAATGGTGTAATAATTATAACAACAAAGCATGGTTCAGTCGGCGAAAAGCCCACTCTTAGTTTTAACTATAATGTTACAAGAAGTAAAATGGCTAAAGAATTACCGGTTATTAGGGCTGGGGATTGGGAAAGATACATTAATGCTATAGAACTTATGGATAACCTCGACAGAGATCCTATTCCTATTTTTAGTGATCAAGAAATAACGGAGATGGATGAAGGCGGTGGGTATAATTGGCAGGAAATGATATCACAGGTAGGTATTTCGAGTGACTATGGAATTGCGTTGGGAGGGGGAATAGGAGGACATACGTCATATAGAGTTAGTGGGTCTTTCTATGACAACAAGGGAGTACTCAAAAATTCTAGTTATAAGAGGTATACTTTCGGGCTAAGATTGAATTCAAAAGTAACAGAATGGCTGAAGGTAGGATTAAATTTTGATAAGAACAACGAAGTTACAAGTGGTTTGAGATTAAATACTCAAACGGATAATCCAATTGGCGGAGCCTTGCATGTTCCTCCAATTATGCCCCCATTTAACGAAGATGGAAACTACTTTGGGCTTGAAGATATTTCTTTTACTAAGTGGTCACAATATGGGCCATCAGTAAGCACAGGTAATCCAATGGCGAGTGTAAATGAGGTACAAATGCTCACAAATAATGTTAGTAATAATTTATTTGGTAATATAGTGATAGGACCCATCTCAAATTTGTCACTAAGAATTGAAGCAGGACTCAGAGAAACTTATCCGACAAATAGAGGTTTCCTAAATAATAACACCTATGAAGGAATTGGAGCTAATGGTAGTGGAACTTTTTCTCAATCGCTAAATAGGTTTTTTCAAAATTCTAATATTTTAACTTATACCAATTCATTTGGAAAACATAATATCGACCTTACTGGAGTTTTTGAACAGAAACATTCCGATGGTTATAATGCGTCAATATCTAATAGTGATTTTGCTGTTCAAAGCTTAGGATATAATAGCCTTGGAGGAGGAACAATCCAAACTGCTTCTTCAAGCTCAAGCGGAACTACAATTTTATCTTATGTCGGCAGAATTGAATACAATTATGATAGTAAATACTTATTGAATATTAGCGTTCGCAAAGATGGGGCATCTGTGTTTGGTGCTAATAATAAATGGGGTACATTTCCTTCCTTTTCAGTAGGATGGAATTTAGGTAAAGAAAGATTTATTGAAAACTTGTCTTTTTTCAATACGCTTAAGTTAAGAGGTGGCTATGGCTTAACGGGAAATCAAGCTATTGGTCCTTATGGTTCGCTTGCAAGCGTGGCATTGGCAGGAAGGTATCCATATAATGGGGGTGAAGGTACAGTTTTAGGTTATGCTTTAAATCGTGCTGAGAATCCAAGACTAAAATGGGAGTCAACTAAACAATATAACCTGGGAATTGATCTATCGGTTTTAAACGGAAACCTGGGCTTGACTGCTGATTATTATGTTAAAAATACAAGGAACTTACTTCAGTATAAGCAAACACCTGATTTAACAGGTATAGGATCCGTATTGGATAATCTTGGAAGGATACGAAATAAAGGCTTTGAATTAGGCGTGAACTATTCTTATAATTCCTTAAATTTTAATATGAATCATAATTTAAATTTTTCGACTAATCAAACAAAGATAGTTGACCTTGGTCCAGGTGTTGAAATGCTCGGTTATTCAGCTGGAGGGAGTGGGAATAGTGTTAATGATCCCCTTATTTTTCTTTTTGTGGGTCAGCCTTGGGGGCAAATTTATTCTTATAAAGTTGATGGAACGTGGGGGTTGAAGGAAGAGCAAGAAGCAAAAAGATACGGACAGCTTCCAGGCAATTTAAAATATAGAGATTTGAATGATGACGGAATTATAGATAGTCGAGATAGGATGATTTTAGGGAACGTTTTTCCAAAATTTGAAGTGGCTTTAAACAGTAATTTTAATTACGGAGCCTTTTTTTTATCTTTTGAAATCCAAGGCGTAGAAGGTAATAAGATTTTTAATGTAACAAGAGCTGGTACCATGATGGAGGTAAAGTGGACTGATCGATGGACTCCTGATAATCAAAATACGATTTATCCTCAAATTGACTATTGGGACGCAAAAAAGGCGGAAGGTAAACTTACCGGTATTCCGAGTACTATAGCAATTTCTGGTACAATGAGAAATGGGGATTCAAGGTGGGTGGAGGATGGGTCGTATATAAGGATGAAGACTATTACTCTTGGCTATAATTTTAAAAACTTGACAAAGAAATATAAAATGGGAGAGCTCTCAGTGTATATCAGCGGTAAAAATTTGTTTACTATAACTAAATATACCGGTTATAATCCTGAAGTAAGTTCGTTTGGCGGAGATGATAAGACAATAGGAACGTCTTTTTATGATTATCCGATTACAAGAGATATAAATATAGGTTTTAATTTGAACTTCTAAATTTCGTTCTATGAATAATAAATATTTTATTTCATTTTTAACTTTGGTATTGAGTGTCTCAATTGGTGGTTTTAGTTGCAATAAGGATAACCTGAAGGAAATCCCTCGGTCTTT
>CAZFGP010000187.1:0-7406 GCA_964518685.1 uncultured Terrimonas sp. | reverse complement strand
CTCTACAGTTAAAAAGTCCTAAATCGGTATTTTATGGATTTAATACTACTCAGTTGTATAAAAATGCTCTGTCTATTCTAAGATACAAAGGACAAGTGATATCCGAAAATACGATAGACATAGATCCTGGTCATCCTTTTACATACACCTACATAAGTAAAGAAAATATAGATGAAAGGGAGCTCCATGTGGAATTGAAGGATAGCAAAGGTGAAATTCTAATTTCGTATGCTCCTTACCAGTATATGCATCCGCCTCTTCCTGAGCCGCAAGAAAGATTAAAGTCGCCAAAAGAAATTGAAACTATCGAAGATTTATACCTGACGGGAAGACATATAGACCAGTTTTCACTTCCGGGAAGAGATCCGGAAGCATACTATAGGGAAGCTTTAAAAAGATCGCCAAACGATTATAGGGTGAATATTGCGATGGGGATTCGGAAGATTAACCAATGGAAGTATAATGAAGCAGAAGAATATTTGCGAAGGGCTGCTAATAAATTGAGAGTAGATTATATGCAACCTAAGGAAGGAGAACTTTTTTATTACACAGCTTTAGCGAAGAAAGGTTTGGGGAAGAGTGCAGAAGCCTATGATAATTTTTACAGAGCTACCTGGTATTATGATTGGTTCTCATCCTCTTACTTTGAGCTTGCTTTGATGGAGAGTAAGAAAGGAGATTTTAATAAGGCCCTGGAATGCATAAGGAAGGCTTACTCTACTAATAATTTTGATGGGAAAATATCGGTTTTGTACAGTGCATTGTCAAGGAAGACAGGAAAGAAAGAAGAAGTGCAACCCGTACTCAAAAAGATAATAAATTACGATCCTTTGAATTTTGCTGCGCTCTATGAAAATGAATTATGGGAAGGCAATACATCCATGGCAAAATGGCAGCCCAATATGCAGGATGTTGAAAACAATTATCTTGATGCAGCCCTGAATTACATTGATGCTGGTTTGAATGACGAAGGAATAAGAATATTGTCTTCTTTAAAGGAACCGAAGAATCCTTTAATTTATTATTATCTTGCCTGGCTGTACGGAAGAGAAAATCAGTCCTTAAAATCAGAAGAATTGCTGTCAGATGTTAATAAGGTATCTTTTGATTATATTTTTCCCTATAGAAAAGAGACAGAGGAAGTGTTAAGATATGCGATAAAAAACTCCTCCAGGAATGCTAATGCTTATTATTTGTTGGGTAATTTACTTTATGATCATAGACCTGAAGAAGCCATTGCTACGTGGCAAAAGGCTGCCAGATTAGACGAAGGGAATGCTATGATTTTCCGAAACCTGGCTTTCGGCGCATTTTATAACAATAATAATATTGATAGTGCAATATACTTTCAAAAGAAGGCTATTCTGAAAGATAAAAATCATCCAATTTGGTTTTCTGAACTGGCTGCCTATTACGATATATCGAATTGTAATTCTAAAGAAATATTATCCATACTTGAAGAAAATAGTGAAATTGTAAAGAAAGATATTACAGCTCCTCAGGATTTGGTTAAGTATTATAACCTGAATGGAGAATATGAGAAGGCTATAAGCTTATTAAACCTGCACCATTTTCGGACATGGGAGGGGGGCAGAGAGATACACAATCATTATGTGGATTCTTATATTCTTAAGGCATTAGCATTGACAGATAAGAAGAATTACAAGGGTGCGACCAATACCCTGGAGACTGCGCTTTTATATCCCGCGAATTTAGAAGTTGGCAAGCCTCTGGGCGATGGACGGAATGCAATGATCTATTATTTTATGGGTGAAAACTTTAGAAAAGCTGGGCAGAATAAAAAAGCAAAAACATTTTTTGAAAAATCTGCTCAGACTAATAATCTCTATGGATGGCCGGATCTGATTTATTATCAGGCCTTATCTTATGCAAACCTTGGAAAAGAACAAGATGCTTTAAACTTATTTAATCAACTCATTAAAAGAGGAGAATTAATTCTTAAAAACGGTTCTGGAAATATTGGTATCGCAGTCGAAAATATTTCACTAAAAAATAATAAATCGTTATCACAAGGATATTATTTGCAGGCACTTGGAAAATTGGGTTTAGGGGACAGAGAAGCTGCGAAAGACCTTTTACAGAAATCATTAAAGGAATATCAAAACAACCTGTGGGCACATCACTATCTGGCAATGATTAATTAAAGGCCAATATTGAAGGGGAGAGCCTTCGATTATGAAGCACTAAAAAAAGAAGACCCAGGGGGGCCCGACGGGGTCTTCACAGCCAGGCAACTGCGTAAAGGTTGAGACCCCGGCAAATCACAGCGCCAAGTCCTCATGAATGACTGCCCTTAATAGTTTTATTTGAAGACCCCGGACACCTAAAGGATTTTTGGACTTGTGTACCTTCCCGCCCCGTTTGTGGGCAAAATAAAGGGTATAATTTAGTATTTTTATTTGATGGCTCTTATTAACAATAGAAGAATGATCACATGTTTACGTTTTTAAGGATTATTCCGGCTTTAGGTTTGTTGTTTATAATCGAGACACATCTTTATGCCCAAAATAAAAGCGGGCACGAAAAACCCAATATAATTTTTATTGTTGCCGATGATATGGGCCCGTGGACGCTTGGCATTAATAAATCTCCAAATGCTTTTACTCCCGCATTGGATAAACTGGCGCAGGAAGGTGCAGTCCTGAACAATTGTTTTGCCAATGCGCCGGTTTGCAGTCCTTCAAGGGCAACACTTATTTCCGGACGGTATCCGAGTGAGAACGGTGTGCCCGATCTGATCGGCCAGGGTAAACCGGGAGGATTATCTCTTCACCTCAAAACCTTTCCGGAATTATTGCGTTCAAATGGTTATACAACGATGCTGGTAGGCAAATGGCATCTCGGAGAATATAAACCTGAATATCTGCCTACACAAAGGGGGTATGATTATTTCACCGGCTTTCCGCACGGCGGACTCAGATCAATGTCTCCGGAAATAGTGATTGATGGTAAACCGGAAATTGCAACCGGGGCGTACACTCCTGATTTATTAACAGACTATGCCATGAAATACATGCTGGAGGCAAATCCTGCCATTACCGGAAAGCCCTTCCTGTTATCGTTGCATTTTTGGGCTCCTCATGCCAACACTGATTTTCCTAAGGGAATGAAACCCGATTATAAAGGCCGGTCATGGTTACCGTTGCGGGAACTTGATAAGGCCCGTTGGGATACAATGAAAATTGAACTGCTTGAGCCGGATGCCCCCAACCTGGATACCGCTCTCAACATCCGTATGGCAAAAGAATATTATTCGAGTGTGCACGCTGTAGATAGAAATGTTGGCAGATTGATGGAATTCCTGGAAGGGTTGTCGCTTGCCGAAAATACGATTGTTATTTTTACCTCTGATCATGGTTATATGATGGGCCAGCACAGTCTTTGGCATAAGGGAAACGGATGGTGGTTAACAAAAGACGGTAAAGATCCCGATGGGATATACGGCGATACAAGATGGAATCTTTATGACTATAGCTTGAACGTTCCCTGCCTTATTAAATGGCCCGGGGTAATTACACCATCCACCAGGTTAGAAGAAACGGTTAGTTTTGTGGACTGGTTCCCCACGATCATGGAAATGTCGGCTACAAAGACTGCGGCAGGGTTATTGACAAGAGGCCGTAGTATAGTGCCGTTGCTGAAAGGTGATCACACTACAGCATGGAATGATGTGTGCTATGCAGAATACGTCAATTTAAGATCACTTCGAACAACGGAATGGAAATTGGTATTGGATTTTTCTTCTGAAAAATTAAATGAGCTTTACCATTTAAAGGAGGATCAGAAGGAACAATACAACCTGTATAACTCCCCGGATCCTGAAATTGAGATAGAGAAGAAATTATTAATTAAGCGACTTTTGGCGCATATGACTGCTATAAGAGATCCCCTGGTAAAATAGTTCCCGCAGGGCTCTATTGAGTAAAAGTTTTCTGTGCCAAATTTTTTTAACGACGGTAGTAGCGAAGTAACGCCGCCGCAATTATCTATCCATTATTGTACTATCTTTAGACCATGAAAAACACCAAAAGAAACACCATGCCGCCAATGGGTCGTTTTATTGACCCGCTCACTGATTTCGGATTTAAAAAGATATTCGGTTCTGAACCCAACAAGGATTTGTTGATAGCCTTTTTGAACGAATTATTTAAAGGTCGAAAAGTAATAAAAGACCTGGTGTACAACCAGCAGGAAAATAATGGCCCGGTACCGCATTTCCGCAAGACTATTTTTGATCTTATCTGTACGGGAGCTGATGGTGAAACTTTTATTATTGAAATGCAAAGGGCAGAGCAAAGGTTTTTCATAGATCGGACTATATTTTATACTTCCGGCAAATTACATGAACAGGGGCAAAAAGGTAAAGGGAACTGGGATTTTGAGTTAAAGGAAGTGTATTTTATAGCGTTGATGGATTTCAACTTTGAGAATAGTTCGCGTGATAAATACTTGCACCGGGTAAGGCTGGCAGAAGAAGAAACGGGTCAAACCTTTTATAATAAGTTGGGCTTTATTTTCTTAGAATTGCCCAATTTCAACCTGGAAGAAGTGGAAATAAAGACCGATTTTGAGCGTTGGATGTATGTGCTGCGCAATATGGCAAAAATGGAAAAAATTCCTGTAATTTTACACAAGAGGATATTTCAGAAATTGTTTCATATAGCGGAAATAGCGAACCTAAAAAAAGAAGAGTATATGCTGTACGAAAAAGCGCTTTTAGACAAATGGACCGAGTATGCGGTACGGAAAACTGCAAGAGAAAAGATAAGGATCGCAGAAGAACAAATCAAGGCTGCGGAGAAGCAAATCAAGGCTGCAGAAGAAAAAGTAAAGGTCACTGAAGAAAAAGCAAGGACTGCAGAGAAAAAGGGCGTAGAAAAAGGCATTGAGAAGGGCGCAGAACAAAAAAGCTACGAGGTGGTGGAAAATCTCATTGTCAAATTTGGGTTTAATGATGAGCAGGCTGCTAGCGCTGCCGGTATTCCGGTTGTCGTTGTAAAAAAAATGCGCACCGCGCTAAAAAAGAAGAAATAAGCCAGTCTTTAATTTGTAATGTGTGGGCTTATAAAATCAGCCCTGGTCGTGGTGATCTGAAATTGCCTTCGATTCAATGAGACTATTAAGGGTGGAACCCCAAAAATTAGGCCGGCAAATACGGATCAAACTGGCAATGGAAGGATTATATCTGTCAATCCTCCAAAGCATTGGTATGAAGAAATCATCGAAGATCGTATTGCTTATAAGTGGCTTCTTCGTATTGGCAGTTGCCCGAACGAATGCGCAGTCTTTCCATCCGAACATTGTGGTGATCCTTGCGGATGATCTCGGGTACTGCGATTTAGGTTGTTATGGTCATCCAACTATTTTGACGCCTAACCTTGAAGGCAAAAGCTAAAGAGGTCTTTATGGTGATGGGGCAACAGAACTGGATTGGAGCATAGGACAGGTGCTTCAGACATTGAATGACTAAGACGTTTCTTTCCGCAGCCGGATTGCCTATTGATAAAATCTCCGTTAAAGCCTGAATAATTGAAAGCATGAAGAAAATATATCTATTTGTCCTGCTATTGGGAGGCATATCTATCCCTTCATTGGGACAGCAAAAAAATACAAAGCCCAACGTATTGATCATTTTGACAGACGACCAGGGCTATCACGATGTGTCGTATTATGGCACTTCCGATTTGCACACGCCTAATATTGATATGCTGTGCAGTTCGGGGATGCGATTTGATCGCTTTTACGCCAATTCCCCGGTGTGCTCGCCCACACGGGCATCCATTATGAGTGGCAGATACCCGGATATGGTTGGCGTTCCCGGATTGGTAAGATCAATACCGGACGATAACTGGGGCTACCTTAAACCGGATGCCATACTGCTGCCCAAATTATTAAAACAGGCGCAGTACAATACGGCCATTATTGGAAAATGGAATTTGGGACTAGAATCGCCCAATTTGCCTAACGAAAAGGGCTTCGATTATTTTCATGGCTGGCTGGACGATATGATGGAAGACTACTGGACCCATATCCGCAACGGAAGAAATTTTCTCCGGGAAAACGAAAAAGAGATCACGCCCAAAGGACATGCCACCGACCTGTTTTCCGACTGGGCGGTTGACTATATTCGTCAGCAGAAAGGCAACAAGAATCCATTTTTTCTTTATTTGGCTTACAATGCGCCTCACTTCCCTGTGCAGCCGCCGGACGAATGGCTGGCTAAGGTAAAAGCCCGTGAACCAAATCTTCCGGAGAGAAGGGCAAAGTTAGTGGCACTGATAGAGCATATGGATGATGGTATAGGAAAGGTCATTCAATCTTTAAAAGAAACCGGGGCTTATGATAATACACTGATCATTTTTTTAAGTGATAATGGTGGCTACCTGCAAAATGGTGCCAACAATGGCAATTTAAGAGACGGCAAGGAAAGTATGTATGAAGGAGGGATCCGGGTGCCGGCTTTTTTTGTATGGCCGAACCATATTAAGCCGAATGTTTCTAATACGCAGACAGCGCTTGCTATGGATATCTATCCTACCATTGCCGAAATTACAGGGGCGAAGATCGCACATAAAATTGACGGGATAAGCCTACTTCCATTATTAAAGTATGCCGGTGAAACGCTTCCTCAGAGACCGGTATTTTTTACCCGGCGGGAAGGTAATTTAAGGTATGGTGGTCAAACCATACAGGCAGTAATATACGGCGATATGAAGCTGTTGCAAAACAGCCCCTACGAACCTTACGAGTTGTATAATTTATACCAGGATCCTACTGAACAGCGTAACCTGATCAACTATCAGCTTGATCAGCATAAGAAATTACAACAGCTATTAATGAAGCATATTCAGGAAAGCGGGAGTGTTCCCTGGCAAAAGCCACAGGATGATAATTAAATGAGGGACAGATTATACAGAATTCCTGTCCCGCCGGGGTCTTCACGGTAGAGCATCTGTGTAAAGGATGAGACCCCGGCGAATCACCCGGTGCCAGGGGTCTTACAGTTGATCACCAAAACTTAGGATGGAGATCCCGGCGCGACACAGCCAAGCAACTGCGTAAAGGTTGAGACCCCGGCAAAAAGAAGAAAGCGCAGTACTACAATTGCTATCTGAATCGGTTACCGAAAGAGATAAGAAGAAAGGACAGTTACACAAATTATTCAAAAATAGTTTTGACGCCAAAGCTATTTTTTCGGACAAGTTTTTACATCAAAAAATTGACTATATACATTATAACCCGGTATGCAGGAAATGGCAGTTAGTGCGCAACTATACGGATTATGAGCACAGCAGTGCTGCATTTTATGAGCTTAGCACCTTTAAACATTTTTCCTGAGTTCTGACGCTGCCCTAAATTGAAAAAAAATAAGTTTATAAATTGTT
>CAZFGP010000186.1:0-7452 GCA_964518685.1 uncultured Terrimonas sp. | reverse complement strand
TTAAAGCATAAATTGAAATAGTTTTCCTCCAACATTATTTTATGATTGTGTTAAGAATGAGTTATTGTCACCATAGTATCAATTTTAGAATCTGAAATGCCGGCGAGTGAGGATAGGGTAGTTTCATAAAAAATATTATTATACATTCAATGAATGGCAAATCTTAAAATGAAAAAATTTGGAGTATTCAGGAAGGAGGGTGGAATTATTCAGAGGCTGCCTGATAATCGGCGGACTAATATCATTTTTAATGAAAAAGAATAAAATAAAGCTGATACACTCTGTGAAATTTGCATTTCATGGAATTGGGTCCTTTTTTTTAAAAGAGAGAAATGGGCAGATCCAATTGGGAATTACTGCAGTTGTAATAGCTCTGGCAGGATTTTTAAATGTGCAATTGTACGAATGGTTAATTATTGTTTTGTTTGTGGTTATTGTTTTAACGCTGGAGATGATCAATACAGCCTTAGAAAAACTGTGTGATGTTGTACAACCCGACTGGCATCCTAAAATAAAAATAATAAAAGATATTGCTGCCGGCGCTGTTTTATTGGCAGCCATAGGGAGCATCATTGCAGGTATCCTTATTTTTTTACCAAAGATTTTGCATTAATCCGGATTGTGCCCCTCAGATTATTTACAAAGAATGAAAGCATTAAAAGTCCAATCCGAGTGAGAAATACCAGATGGGTTTTCCCCGGAAGAAGCCATTCATCGGCCATCCTGCATCTACCCTTAAGAAGTAGCCCAATAAGGTGCTTCTGAGTCCAAAGCCGTAGCCGCCAACGAAAGGACCTAATCCATCGTTTTTAAATGTAACCTGCACGGGAGGATAACCGTATACCGAGGAGGGGCGTCCTATTTTATCGTAAGCGCCATTCCATGCAGTTCCCAGATCAATAAATTGAATCAGCTGGAAGTTTCTGATAAACGCATTATTTATGGGTCTGCTGAGTAAGGTGGTGAAAACCGGGAGCCGGAATTCACTATTGATTACTACAGCATTATTTCCATTTGCGGCATTCTGTCTGTAACCCCTCAGATTTACAGCTAAGGACTGATAGGTATAACTCTGGTCTGACGCCGGCTTGATCGCATTGTTAAATTTCGGAGCTATCCAGCTGTCGGTACCTCCCAGATAATAAAGAATCTTCTGACTGCCCCAGGAGATGTCTACACCTCCTCTTGCTGCCCATATAAAATTTCTGAAAATGGGATAATAATATCGAATGTCTGTTCCCACATTAAAGGTCAACTTTCCTTGTTTCGTATTGGTCAGGTCGGTATTAATATCCGTATAAATTTTATACCGAAGGCCGTTCCAGATGTTTAATGTGGGGTTAATCGTGTTATCATGCACATATTCAACGTGGGTGAGTAATCCGTTTGTAACTGTATCCGGGGCAGCCAGCGTATATTCGGGAGGATAATACTGGCTGGTACGCAGGGTTACCCGGTCTGTTCTGAGGGCGATATTTGCCCGCAAACTCCTTACCTTATCCCAGGGATAGGAGACGTTGAACTGATAAAGATTAGAATAAAGTTTATTATCTATTATGCTTCTAACGTCAGTATCTTTAAAAAAAGGATAATTGGTAATGGTGGAACGGTAGTAGGTAAGACCCCAATCTACCCGTTTCCGCATATTGTGGAAGCTGAAAAGAACATCTTTGTCATCTAAGTTAAGACCCAGACGGAAGCCACCGATAAAACGAATGTCTTCGAAAAGATCAGAAACGCCGATTCTTACGATCCCGTTCAGATTTGAATTACCATTGGTCAGATATATAGGACCGTTACCACCGGTGTAGGGTTGCCACCGGGTCATTAGGACTGAATTATTAAACCCGGAAACAGAATATTCCGTATTAAACTTCAGCCGGTAATCATATAACTTAGCCTGCGAGAGTACGGTTTCTTCTTCCGGTTCTTCTGTAGCTTCAAATATTTTTCCGACTCCTGAACTATCCGACTTTTCATCTTCGAATTCGCTTTGGAAAATGGCGCCTTTATTTTGTGTGGTGTCACCGGCGGATGGTATATAAACTGTGGCGGCGCCTTTTACCATTTTATCCTGCTCCATCACCTTTTTCATATATTCCGTTGGACGCACATTGACATTTCTTCTCTTAAGAGCATCTTCGTTCACCTTCAGTTTGTATAGCATTTTCAGGTTTCCTTCCTGTCGCACTTCCGACACCTGCCCGCCATCGCCTGCTATTCTCGTTTCCTGAAGACTGCTTTGGTAATTGGTTATTGGAAAGGTATAGGCAGAATCCGTTGTAATAGCTACAAAGCCTATAGAATCAGGTTCATTTTTGTTCCATACCTGCAGGGTGGAATCCAATTCGGCATTGTCCGGATTACGCAACAATTCATCCCCTACTCTGTAAATGGTGTCTACCCCCGCTTTTCGGGTCGTAAAGAATCCGGCATATCGGTTGGCAATACCCATTTCATCATTTATAAAAGTAAAATGATTAGTATTGTATTGCATGGGAAAACGTGCATTCCCATATTTCACATGAGTAAGCTGAGAAATCTGCCTGAATTCTGTTTTGTTCCAGTTGTCCACTAAAAACACATTGTATCTGTAGTTTGACGGTAAAGCAGTATCGCTATTGATTGCATTTCCTGAGGGGCGGTTGGATGAAAAGATGATACCGGTTCGATTGGGGAAAGCTACAAAAGAAGGATCCAGATCGTCGTAAACATCATTGGTGATTTGTTCTGCCGTTTGCTCCTGAATTTTGTAAACGAAGATATCAGAATAGCCATTTTTTACGGCGCTGAATAAAAGTGTATTATCATTCAGCATATATTTTACATCATTCACCTGATCAAATTCTTCCGGTAATTCCTGTTTTGTGGTTTTTAATCGTTTTGTCAGATCATAAATGAACATTTTTAATTTATTTTTCTCACTGTACACCACCACTAGTTTTGAACCTTTAGGGTCCCAGGCTAATTGTGGATAATTGGGATTGATTTCATTTTGATTATCCAATACGCCCGATTTAAGCAAAATCTTTCTTTTAAATCCGAAATCCTCCAATTCAATGCGATATATACCCTTCTTAAACCGGACCACGGCATAAGTGCTGTTGCGGGGATTGGGATTCACCTGAAAGCGGTAATAATCGAGGTTCCTGTTAACTTCTTCCAGTGCAACAACGGTCCCTTTGGGGGCATTCCTCCGGCCTCTCAGATCCTTATAATACTTGTCCGCTTCCTGCTCCATGAACTCTCTCAACACTTCTTTAAATTTCTTTTTAGTAACTTTTAAGCTCGCTGAATTAAGACTCTTGTAAATGCGTGCGAGATAGAGAAAATAAGTGACATTGTCTTTTCGATATTTATCTGCGATATAGTGCCAGAAAGCATGGCCGGCTAATTCCGGTTTGTCAAAAGCAAACTGATAAAAGCTGCGATAATCGCCCGATAGGAGAGCGGATTTTAATTGGTCATCCAGGGCAGCGCTCCAGTTTTCGGCAGCATACATTACATAGCCATCGGTTAGCCATTTGGGCAAATCCAGTAATGCCTGATTGCTTGCAAATTCTCCCAAATCATCGCCGAATAACAAATTATCAAGAAGGACTTTTGCTATTCCCTGCCGGATCTGTTTTTTAAGATTTTCATGATCGCCATCAAAATAAACAATCATTTTATTGTTTACAAATTTAGTGACACCCCCTGTATTTTGCCAGTCAATGTTCAAACCTATATTGGATTGCTGCAGATCGTTAAAATTATTATATACAACAATGTTGAGTCGTCTTTGAGAACCGTATTCCACAAAATCTTCCAGGGCGGGGAGTTCCTTCTCCGCCAGTTGCGCTGCATATTTTCCAAGTGCCAGACCATTTTGACTGAAGTAAATATTAAAATTTCGGGTTTGATAATAGCGCCATTTAAACTTCTTATATTGAACTCTGTTTTTTCCGAACTCCACTGAATTAACCTGAGAAACTGCACTCTGCCCTATAAAAAGTGAAACTGCAAGTAATACCATACATCCCAAATAATATCGCATCCTTATCCTTAAGATTCCCATAATTTCGTGCATTCTAAATAATAAAATTAGCGTTTTTAAGGTACAAAAGCATATTATGTTCGCTGTTAAAGTTTTTACATTTAATCCGGTGCAGGAGAATACCTATCTGCTCTACGATGAAAAGGGGAGGTGTGCAATCGTTGATCCCGGTTGCTATTATGATGAGGAAAAAGAAACGTTAGCGTCATTCATTAAAGAAAACGGTCTTACGCCCACCTTATTATTGAATACCCACTGCCATTTAGATCATGTTTTTGGTAACCAATGGGTTTCTGAAAAATATGGATTAAAACTCCATCTTCATAAAAATGAAAAACCGGTTTTAGACCATGCCACTGCCTCAGGATTAATGTGGAATCTGCCTTTTGATAATTACAAAGGCGATCTTGAGTATTTACGGGAGAAGGATAGCCTTACGTTGGGTGAGGATACCCTGGAAATACTTTTCGTTCCGGGGCATTCGCCAGGTAGTGTGGCATTTTATTGTAAAGAGCAACAATTTATTATTAGTGGAGATGTTTTGTTCAGGACGAGTATTGGACGAACAGATCTTCCCGGAGGTGATTATTCAACCCTTGTCAATAGTATTCATAGCCAGCTTTTCGTTTTGCCGGAAGAAACAATAGTTTACCCAGGCCATGGCGAGCCTACTTCTATCGGATATGAAAAGAAGCATAATCCGTTTGTAGGACTGTAGCATTTCCTTTGGTTTTTGTTCTATGAGATGGATGTTTGAAATGGGAAATAAAGGGGAGACGATGCGGCTATATTATTCAACTACGCCCATTTGTTTTGTATAGGCTTTAATAAACAAGGCGCCCAGATTCTTGTATGGTGGGATGTAGTTGTCAAACCTTTCCCTGGCTTCGCCTGTTGGAAACATTGCTGTCAAATCTCTCCAGATAGGTAACCACTCAACATCTTTCCCATTCATTAAATCTTCATTAATGGCCTTGAGGATAGGTTCGTTAATAATTTTAGTACCCACTTCTTTTGAGGAAATGATATGGGCATCGGGACAGGTTCTTAGCACATCATCCAGGTTATTAAATCCGCCACAGGAGCCTAAGATCACAATTTTTGAAGAAGGAGGAAGATTTCTGATAGTGGAACCCACCCAATAACTGTGTCCCCGATGTATAGTGATGCCAGGTTCAATATCTTTTTCTTTAAGGTATTGTTGCAGGTGGAACTGTGCCAAAGAGTCCAGTCCTTTTTCAAAATCCAGGGGCAGGTTTGCATAAATATTCACCGGTTTCCCTTTAACTGAACTGATTTCCACCCATTCTGCATTGCGTTTTACCTTCCATTCCGGACCAGAGAACATGTTCATAAAATTGCCGTAGGATTCCTTCCCGTCCTGGTCGCCATAAAAGAAAACCTGTTGTACAACGCCGTTATTATCGTCTAACAAATCCTTATAGTTAACCCTGTACACCGGGGGTATCTGTAATCTGGCAGAAACGTCAATAGTACTGTCCTGAGAAGATTGAAAAATAACCTGCAGGATATCGTAAATAGCAATGGCTCGTTTATCGCGGGCTTCTTTGGCAAGTTTTAAATTCTTTTCAATTTCCTGATCTATTAATTTTTTTACCAGTTGATTTTTAATGCTGCCGTAAGAATCGGCCACATCAACAGCGTCTTCAAGCGTGCCGCTTTTTTCCAACCCTCTTACAAAAGCCATCATCAGGCGTTGTGAATTACTATCGGGCATGGTCTGGAGAAACTCATCCAGTTTATTGTAGCCCGCCGCCAGTCTAATAAATTTTTTAAAACGATCAAATTTAACACTCATTAGCAGACTGTCTCCGGCAGGAGTTGTCATCCGTTGCATCATCCTGTTGAAGATGCCCTTGTAACTGGAAGTGTACATAACATCTTCCCCTAAAACAATCAGATAGTATAGTTCCTGAGGCGTTAGTGGATCAATGATTTTGAATCTGACGTTATCAGGAGAGTCGTGCAGCGCATTCACCTCCTCTATAAAGACGTTCTTGGCTCTATCCTGCAGCTTGAACAATAATTTATCATAAGCTAAGGCGGTGTCTTTATTGATTAATCGTTCAGCATAATTTATTTGGATTTTTACCAGCAGGCGATAATACTGGATATTATTATCCATCACATTGAAAATATCGGGCATCGTAAGCCTGCCGTGAACAATTTCATCAAGGAAAGGATAATATTGCTGACCACTCTTGCTATTGGCAATTGCAGCAATGGTTTTAACCAGCGGATCAGGGTTGCGTTTGATCAGCCTTCCAGCCTGAGAACGGGTAGCTGCTGCATAATCATAAAGTTGGTTGGGATTTCTGTAGGCTGCTTCTTTTATAAGGCTATCGGCAAATGGAACATTATAGTATTGTTCCATCATACCCAGTACCTTATCGGGATATTTTTCACAAAACTTACTGAACAGAATGATACGTGATGCTTCAAAGCCCTGATTCTCGTACATGGCGCTGCCGCTGCCGTTTATATTTATATTACCCACTTCATAAGAGGCATTTTGAACCAGGGTTCGGATATCTTCTTTCTTAATGTCGGCCTCCATTAATGCTTTGTAATTTTCCAGCAGTTCATGGGCAAAAACGGCATTAATAGTTTTGCTGCGCCAGCCTGTGTTAAAACCTTTAAGAAGGTTTTCCACACCGCTTAAATACTTTACTTTTAAACGATGATCCAAACGCTTATCTGCTTCAATAGAATCTGTTAATTGATTGATATCTTTTATTACGGAAGTAGTGATCAGCGTATTGATCTCTTTATTGGCAGAGGCATTTATCCATTCCCCGTTCCCATTATTAAATTTTAGCGCCAGTTGCTGTTCCTTCTCAATACTTTCGTGATAGCGAACACGGGCAATATCAACTTTCTTTTTTAAAGTATCTGAATGAGCGGTAGCAACCTTTGAAGAAAGAAATAAACACAGGAGTATGACCGCTATTCTGTACATAAGATGCAAACTAACTGTAAAATTAAGAATTATAGGTTACCTGCAAGGGTTTCAGTTAGCAGGCAGGCTATCATTTAACAAAAACCAAAATGGTTTTTTCTCTAACGCTTTATCATAAAATTTAGTGCCGGCATTATCAGATTGGTTTTTTGACAAGTCAATGAAGTGTTCTGAACCCCTGCCTCAAAAGAAGGCTGTTGGAAGGAGCTCAGCCCGATTTCATTTTCTCGGATAAAATTGTCCTGAAATTCAGGTAGAAACACTAATAACAAATCTGTATTTTTAGTAAAAATACGAAGAGAAAATTGCATAAAGGATTGAGATTCCATTTTTTAAACATAAAAAATCTTGCAAAAATCAAAAAACATTGTAATTTAGTCATAGTTTTCATAGGGTACGGATTAAAAACGGGCCAGGGTTTCCACCCAGGCCCAAA
>CAZFGP010000185.1:0-7470 GCA_964518685.1 uncultured Terrimonas sp. | reverse complement strand
AAAAAATGAACCCCGCGCTATTGCTCAATTTATGTCTGGATAGCTGCAATGTGGGCTAAGATTACAATCCCGAGAATAAAATAATAGCCATGGAGGTGATTAGCTGTACTTTTCATGTTAATAGGTTAATCTCGCCGGAATGTTATCCATTGATCTTTAATGTTGTAAGGTTTCCCGTTACAATTGAATAAACATTGGAAGATTAAAAGCAGATTTATCACGAGGCATGTCTCAGCAAATAAAGTTCATTGGCAGAGTATGCCGGGACCGCGATGCCCGGGAAGCCTCTTTTATAGAGTATGGATGGTATAATTTAATAAAAGATACAACGAT
The DNA here is from genome assembly GCA_964518685.1 of uncultured Terrimonas sp. GTDB lineage: Bacteria > Bacteroidota > Bacteroidia > Chitinophagales > Chitinophagaceae > Agriterribacter. The sequence goes on along the minus strand of CAZFGP010000185.1, from coordinate 7,137 downwards.
CTTTCATTAAAAGAGGCCGGTTTTTCTGTAAGATACTCATTTTTTTTATTTTAATTTAAAAGAAGGAGTATTTACGTTATAATTCAAACATATTCAATTGACTGAATTTTATATTCTTTGAAGTCCTTGGCTTATATACTCTCCCGGCGGGGTCCCGGATTAAATACAATGCCGAAAGCCCTGTATATGTAACCGGTACCATAGCCCCCGGTTATTACAAAAAAACCAGGTCTAACAACCCCTGCCGTTTTGACAATAGGCTATAAATCTATATTTTGCAGGTCGAAACGAACCGACGTCGGTGGGCTTCATAGTAGCCGTGCAAAACCTGGAGATTATGGCGCTGCCGGAAGTTGGACAAACACTGCAAACCAGTATTGCTATCAAAAATCAAATATTAAATGTTATCCTGATCTCCGGTAAAATACAAATATTGTGGAAACTATTTATATCCCGTGTGAAGCGGCCAAGCTGAAGTTTGAATACCGGTTGTTCAATGCTGCCACGGATGAAATGGTAGCTATGGGGTCATCGGTACAGGTATTCCTCGACCGGGAAAAATCGGTTTTACAACTGATCAATCCGCCTTGTTTCGAAGCCTGGAAACTGAAACAGGATTTTAGCTAATTGGTAATTCTATAATGAGACCTGTTTTTATAACTGCAGATAATATAGTTTCACCGCTGGGACAAACGGCAAGGGAGAATTTCGCTTCGTTGAAGTCAGGAATTTCAGGTATTCAACTTCACCGCAGAAAAATTTCACCTGGTCTTTTTTACGCTTATTTTTTCAAAGTTGTAACATGTATATACGGGCTACGGCGGGCATATCACCACAACCTTCTTTTGAACGTTTATTGACGGATCCGGTGGCCTATCCCGGTAACCGGTTAAGATGTGTGGAACCCGATTATACCGCACGGATTGACGCTAAAATGATCCGCCGGATGAGCCGGATCATAAAGATGGGGGTTGCGGCGGCTTTAGATTGCCTGGAAATTGCAGGCATCGAAATGCCCGGAGCCATCATAACAGGTACGGCCTACGGCTGCCTCACCGACACCGAAGCCTTTCTTTCCAGGATGGTGGAAAACCAGGAGGAACTCCTTACACCCACTTCTTTTATCCAGTCCACCCACAATACTATCGGCGCCCAGATAGCGCTGTTATTGAAATGTCATCAGTATAACAATACCTTCGTTCATCGCGGTTTTTCATTTGAAAGCGCTTTGCTGGATGCCGTCACCTTATTAGAGGATGGAGAGATAAAGAATGCCCTGATAGGGGGAATTGATGAGTTGACCGATACCAGTTACACGCTGCTGAGCCGGTTTGGCTTGTATAAGAAAGATATAGCCCATTCGGGTTCTCTGTTTACAAATAAAACTAAGGGTACGCTCGCGGGCGAAGGTTCCTGCTTCTTTTTATTGTCCGCGGAACCTTCCGGAAAAGACTATGCGAAGCTAAAAGGAATGACCACGGTTTATAAGCCGGGGAATACGGCTGAAGTCAAAAAACATATCCTGGACTTTTTATCGGCACATGAAACAGATTTGCGGAATATAGACATGATACTAACAGGTAGAAACGGGAATATCAAAGACGACCTGGTTTACGATGAGCTGGAAGAAAGTATCTTTAAGGATAAACCGGCAGCGCGATTTAAACATTTATGTGGGGAATATCCCACTGCTTCTGCCTTTGCTTTGTGGCTGGCTGCCAATAGTATCAAGACAGGCAAAATGCCTGGGTGCACCCGGACAACCTCCCATGTACAAAACCCGAAGACTATTTTGATTTACAATCATTATCAAAATACCCATCACAGCCTTTACCTGCTTACCGCATGCTGAATTTCAAAACGGTCAATATCGTATTTATGATCATCCTGATCGCTTTGACCGGCTGTTATTTTTTTTATCCTATTCCGGCTATAGTTTTTATTCTTCCGGTTATAGTTTATGTGGGCTTCCTGGTTTATGGGAGCGCCCATGTACGTTCCAATTTCTATGTAAAAACCATCTCTGCGGCCAATTCTTCTAAAAAGCAAATTGCCCTCAGTTTTGATGACGGGCCGGTGCCCGGACATACCGAAAAAATATTGGCAGTATTAAAGACTGCCGGTATTCAGGCCGCCTTTTTTTGCATCGGGAAAAGAGTGGCGGAGCAGGAAGCCCTATTTAAACAAATCTATACGGAGGGGCATGTGATCGGGAATCATAGTTTCTCACACCATCTGTGGTTTGATCTTTTTTCTTCCGCTAAGATGGAAAAGGACCTCAGAAGAATGAGCGATACCATGTATAAAGCGGTTGGAGTAAGACCGCGGATGTTTCGGCCGCCGTATGGCGTTACCAATCCCAATCTTAAAAAAGCCATCGTAAAAAATAATTTCATCACGGTAGGGTGGAGTATCCGCTCCCTGGACACCGTGATACAAGATGAACAAAAACTGCTTAAAAAAGTTACCGCTTCGTTAAAGCCCGGCGCTATTGTACTGTTTCATGATCACGGCAAAGCCACGGCCCATATACTTCCCGCCCTTATCCGATATTGCCGCGAGGAGGGATTTGAAATGGTTCGTTTAGACAAATTGCTTAATTTGGAGCCTTATGTATAAGATTTGGATTACCGTTTTTCTGTGTTGGGCGGGTATTCATGCCAAGGCGCAATATCCGGGTTATCAGATGCTGGATAATGCCTCTTCTTTTGAAAAGGCCTTTTCCGAAGCATCCCAAAAAACAACTTCTATTAAAAGTGATTTTATCCAGGAGAAAAATTTGAGTTTGCTGGCGGATAAAATCGTATCCAGGGGGAAGTTTTGGTTCAGGAAGGAAAACCAGGTCAGGATGGAATATACCGCTCCTTTTCAGTACCTGATGGTGATCAATGGGAATAATGTATTCATCAAAGACAGCCAGAAAGAAACCAGGGTATCGGCTAAATCCAATAAACTGTTTCAGCAAGTCAATAAGATCATCATTGATTGCGTGAATGGAAAAGCCTTGCAAAGCAGTGAGTTTATGACAAAAATATACGGGGGCAAATCCGCTTATCTCGCCGAACTGACCCCGGTAGATAAAAATCTTAAGAACCTGTTCTTGCACATAAATCTGATTATTGAGAAAAAGGATTATGCCGTTTCGCGCATGGAGATGCATGAACCCTCCGGAGACAACACCGTCATTCAATTTGTTAACCGTCAATTCAATACCGGACTTTCGGATGCGCTATTTGCTGTTCATTAGTTGTTGTTGGGCAGTTGCGGGCTGTTCCTCTGCCTATAAAAACCTGCAACGGACGGAAGACCAGTCTGCCATCTGTGTGGACAGGTTCAAACCCGTATTCACCCGCGCTTTATACCAGGCGCAGGTGAACGTTACCGGAAAACATCTGAGCGGCTTACTGGTGATTAAAACTATGCCCGACAGCAGTATCCGTATGGTCTTTGCGGGGGAGGCCGGATTCACCTTTTTTGATTTTGAATTCAGGGGGAAGGAATTCAAAGTTCATTCTATCATCAAACAGATGAACAAAAAACCCGTGATCAAAACCCTGCGAAAAGATTTTGAACTGGTGCTAATGCAGCATCTCGACGCGCCGGATGCCTTTACTTTAAGCAATGATTCTCTGGTTTACCGGGTGTTTCCCGATGGGAAAGATTTTTATTATTATATCACTAATCCCGTTTGTTCCATACTTCACCGGATGGAAAGAGGGAGCAGGAAGAAAAAAGTGGTGGAGGCGATGCGGTATGGCAACCCATTTTCAATACCCGACAGCATCGGCATCCGGCATTATAATTTTAATTTTGATATTGGATTGAAACGCTTAAGGGATGATCTTGAAAGATGATTTTTACCGGGTTGTTCAACTGGACAAAAAGACTGACGGCCTCCATGCCGGGTTGGAACTGAACGGAGCGCATCGCATATTCGAAGGCCATTTTCCGGGGCAACCGGTAGTGCCCGGCGTGTGTATGGTACAAATAATCCGGGAGTTGCTGGAGACGGCGACCAGTAAAACCCTGCGACTACAACAATCGGATTATATCAAGTTCCTGTCCGTGATAGACCCGTCAAAACAAAAACTGTTAGCAGCCGATGTTCAATACATAGAAAAAGAGAGCGGCAAATTAGAGGTGTTGGCTTCCCTGCACGCGGAAGAGAGCATATGTTTTAAAATGAAAGCCGTATTTATCGTTGCATGATAATTGTGTTTCCGAAAAGAAATTCCGGAAATATGAATGAAAGCGATATGGTTATTAAATAAAACCACCCTCCGTACCGGGCTATTCTTTTATTCATGTATTGGTGTTTTATGATTGTTTGAATCCCTTAGATAGTAATAACCACAGCATTCCTATAATTAAACACGTTAGCCCCCACCAAAACCAGGCATGGGCATATTGCACCTCTCCCGTTACAAAATTATATGCTCCTATGGCGATAAAAACAGGAGCAAGCAACAGCGTAATCCAAATTTTATATTTGAGTAACTTTTTCATCGCGATTTGATTTGTTATCCTGTATCCTGGTAATGTTTAATCAAAAGCTAAACGGCTATCCGTCCTTTCCATGTTTTACAGGTACACCGTAAATTATACTTTCGGAATTATTAAGATAGGCTAATTTACTGACAATACTAAAAAATTCAAGAAAATCTGGGATATGGTACCTTGTAATCCTTATTAACTTTGACCTTAATTAATTTTCCAAAACCCAACAGTATGAATAGGATTTGTTATTAATGATCAGCATTCTGATTTCCGGTATCGCTTATGGTCAATATGACAAGAAGGATAATGCCGATCTGATAAATTCTACCCGGGAGCTTCGTCAACTGACCAGCAGCGATCCGCACCGTCCGATCTATCATTTTGTAAATCCCGAAGGTGTAGCTATGCCATTCGACCCCAATGGCGGCATATATTGGAATGGGAAATACCATTTGGGATTTATTTATCAGAATCTGGAGCGTGGAAAACGGGAACATTTCTGGGGACATGCAGTCAGTAAGGATCTTTTTCACTGGACGCTTTATCCGGATATGCTGGACGTAAAACCAGGCGATATAGAACACGGCATCTTCAGCGGAGGCACGTTTATTTCACGGGAAGGAATACCCCATATCATTTACCACGGGGAAGGCTCAGGTACCAATCTTGTGGCATATTCAAAACATCCGGATTTGAGAAAATGGACCAAATTTGAAGGGAACCCGGTTTTGGTGTCTCCCGCTAAGGGAAGCGCTATGGAAGGAAAATATTCAGCCTGGGATCCGGAATGCTGGTTCGATAAGAAAACAAACAGCTACTATCAGATATCGGGAGGAGACATTGCGGGGTTGTTCAAATCGAAAGACCTGTACAAGTGGGAGTATCTTGGAGATTTTGTAGATAAGAAGAAAAATATGCTCTATGAATACGAAGATATATCCTGCCCTGATTTTTTTAAGATCGGGAATAAAGACATGCTGTTGTTTATCAGTCATACTTTAGGTACCCAGTATTATATAGGAAAATTTGAGAACGATAAATACACAATTGAGAAACATGGAAGAATGAATTGGCCAGGAGGTACTTTCTTTGCGCCGGAGCAATTACTGGACGACCGGGGCAGGAATATTATTTGGGGTTGGGTATTGGAGAGAAAGCCGTCTTATTTCCCCGATTATCAATGGTCGGGCATAATGAGTCTTCCCAGGGTACTCAGCCTGTCAAAAGAAGGGGATCTGCAAATCAATCCTCCCGAAGAGATAAAAGATATCCGTTTGCCCGACGCGTTGAAGGAAAGATCGGTTGCTGTTGCTGCTAATTCGGAAAAACTCGTTGGTAAGCAGGGCAGCTCCCTTGAAATAAAGGCGGAGATCCGGGGCGGTGAAAAGTCGGCTTATGGACTGAAAGTGTTTTGTTCTCCGGACGGCTTGGAAGAAACAGCGATTATATATGATCCGGTAGCGAAGGAAATTGTGATAGATTTTATTAAATCCTCAGTTCACGGCCCGGTTGAAATGCCTTCCCACGCGATGTTTGCACCTGAAGGAAAGATCGAAGGATATGGTAAAACCACTAGCAGCCAAAGAGCGCCTTTTGAACTGAAAAAGGGAGAGCGGTTGCAATTAGATGTTTTTATTGACCGGTCTGTTATTGAAGTGTTCGCGAATGGCAGGCAATGTATAACCCAGGTGGTGTACCCGGAATTAAAAACGAGTATCGGAGTGAAACTGTTCGCCACTTCCGAACCGGTGGTTGTGGAAAATCTGGAAGTGTACGAGATGTCGGAAACCAATGCCTATTGAAGCCCCGGATTCAATTCCTTCTGCGCTTCGAAGCTTTAGGTGGCTCTGCTATAATCTCATCCACTGTTTTTAAATTATTATTCTCCTCTGCCTGCTTAATATAAAGAGTGCGCCGCAACACCTGCGAGGCATTGCTTTTTAGGGTAACGGTAATGCTTACCTTTTTAACAGTGGGTTCAAAAGGCAATAGCAGGCTGTTGCCATGAAAAGTTCCATACGAGGTGCTAAATATAACCTGCATGCTGTCTAATGGGCGATAGCTGCCATTGGACATCTTCCCAATAACATTGATATAATTATAGGTTCCTTTTTTCAAACTGTCAGTATATAGGTTGAAATAGATGCTGTCTATTTGCTGCGCAAAAACGGAACCGCAAACGATCCAGGTTAGAAATATGGAGAATACCGTTTTCAACATCTGCCAGATATTTTATTAAGACGGAAATTATACTTTAAAAGTAGCACTATAAAGGAAATAAAGTAAATCATATCGTTTCTTATTGAAAATGAGTCCCGAAGTGAAGAAAGCAGGAGGAGATGATGACGAATAAATTTGAATAGATTACAGCCGGTCTGAATTTGCTCACAGATGACACAGATACCCACAAATGGAAATATGCGCTTACAGAACCCTTCTGTGAAAATCCGTGGCATCTGTGAGAAAAAGGGTTGATTCACCATTAAGGTCATGCATTTTTCAGGTGTATAGCATTTAGGATTAAAAATCAAGTGTCTAATACTTAGCTTTATTTTATTCCAATTTGATTACAATCCGGCTGGGTTGCTCAGTAGAGTAGAGAAGGGAGAGCAACTTATTCTTACTCCCCTTCCCCCTCGT
>CAZFGP010000184.1:0-7602 GCA_964518685.1 uncultured Terrimonas sp. | reverse complement strand
AAATGATATGGTTACAGGCACCGGCTGAAAAAGACGGCATTGTTTGGAAACGCCACGTGATCAGTGAAAAAAATGTATTGGGTACGGATATTCAGGGGCACGGACTCGGCTATGGAGATTTAAATGGAGACGGACGCAGAGATGTGTTTACCAAAGACGGATGGTGGGAGGGCCCTGAAAATGTATTTAACGGAAACTGGAAATTTCATCCTGCGGATATCGGGGAAGCCTGCTCGCAAATGCAGGTGATTGATGTGGATGCAGATGGATTGGCGGATGTTATCAGCGCTTCCGCACATCGCTATGGCATTTGGTGGCACCGGCAATACCGGGATGAAAATAGCAATCTTTGGTTTGGTCATTATACCATCAGTTTTTCTACGTCTCAAACACATGCTACAGCATTGGCCGACTTCAATGGCGACGGAGTGCCGGATCTGGTAACGGGGAAACGGTATTTTGCGCATCTCGAACGGTTGAATCCTAATAATAAGGCCACTATTGATCCCGGAACCTATGAAAAGCCGCTACTTCTTTGGTTTGAACTTTCGGCAGGAGAAAAACCGTATTGGCGGGAGCATCTTATTGATGACGATTCCGGCGTAGGCATTAATCTGGTGGCAAAAGATATTAATGCCGATGGATATGCGGATGTAGTTATCGCCAATAAGAAAGGCATTTTCTTTTTTGAGAATACGGCCCGGAAGGCAAAATAAAAAAACCGGGTTGCATGACGTTGACACACCTATTTATTCTTCAGTCATTTTTCTCATATTTTCTCTGAATTGTTTTGGAGTTTGTTTTACAATTTGTTTGAAAAAACTGAAGAAGTTTACCGGATTGTTATAGCCACACTCGTAGCAAATATCTTTTATAGGAATGTTTTCATTTTGTAATAATTTTTTAGCATGTCCGATTCTCAACTCATTTAGAAATAGGGTGAATGTTTTTTCGGTTTTTTGCTTAAAGAATCTGCAAAAAGAATTGGGCGCCATATTACAGACCCCGGCTATCTCTTCCAATGTAATATCTCTTTGAAAATTGTTAAGTAAAAATTGATATACATCGTTGAATCGCTCTATATCGTTTAGATTGGTTGATTTTTTATAGGTTGGGCTGGCCAAAAAATCAAATTCCACTGACCATGACAGGACATCCATTATTTCCAAAAAAATACCCAGCTGAAATAAACCACTGGTTTTTATCAGGGCTTTCATTTTCTTATTGATAATATTTTTCGTCAGACTATAAAAGCGTAATCCTCTTTCGGCATTTTGAATTAATTTATTGTAGCTGTTATTAACGGATGCTTCATCAGATATTCTGTTGATTAAATCTACAGGAAAATAAAGGCCCACAGCCTGCGTACACAGATCATTGTTGCCCCGGTAATAAGCCGTATCGCTTTTCCACAGATGAGGTAGTTCAGGACTGGCAAGAATAATCTCGCCTTCGGAAAAATTCCCGACATAATCCCCGATGATTAATTTTCCGAACCCTTTTTCGATCCAGGTAAGTTCACATAATTTGTGAAAATGAAACGGATGATCGAAATAGGGTTTATTAATTTTTTTCACCCAAATCTTCTTTTCTCCTATGATCGGAGCATCCACGATTAATTCTGGTTTCATCATACATATTTATTATAGTTTGCGATTAATACAAACCTGTTCTGCAATGCGTTCGGAGTAAATTTTAAAAATTTTAAAGCCTGGTGTTTTTGGATATGCCAAAGTGAAATTAGGAATATTAACCCGATATTTAAGAACTTAAATTGGTTAAAATACTTTATATCCTTATTAATAAAAGCAATTTTATTTTGTGAGATTTCAAATAGGTTTGGATGAAAATTTCACATAAATATGAAAACATAGTTTCTTTAATTTAATAGTGAATTCGTAAAAGTGCTAAGCAATGACAGGTATCAGTATCTTATTAAAAATATTTATTTTTGTTTGGGTTGCAGTAACACCTATATTTCTGATTGCTCAACCATCGGCGTATTATATTAAGGACGGCGCTATTACCGGAGAGAACACCGGTTATTATAATAACCGCCCGTTGTATATCAACAATAGTAATGCTTTTGTTCTTACCGGCGATCAGCCTATCGCCCGGCTGGTAAAAGGGGAATATCTGTTTGGCACCTTCATGTTGGCTATTGAACGTAAGGGTACAATAAAATGGCTTCAACATTGTGCGCAAATAACGTCTATGTTTCAAACAGGTAAAATGACATGGGATATATCTGACCCAGACTTTCCCGAAATAAAAATACATCTCGAAATCCTGCCTATGTCTTCTACAACCGGAATGGCAGTGAAAGCCATGGTGCAGGGAGTACAGCAGGGAGATGATCAGTTGATTTGGGTTTTTGGAGGGGCGCAATGGCGTAAAAAACAAAATTTGTCCTGGAAGCTGGATATCATGGGACAGCCGGAACTGTTATCCTGGGGATTTACTCCGCTTGAGGCCGAAAACAATCAGATCCGTACAGGAAAGAAATCCGGCTTCATTAGTGTAACAGATAATTCGAATAACAAAAAATTGTTTACCGTCGTGTGTGGAAGCGATTCAGGTTCCGAACCTGATATAGGAGAAGCTTCGTTTTGGAACACCCCAGAGAAATTTAAACAAGCTCAATCAGAACAATTACCGGTGCTAAAGGGTATTCATTCGCTGCAGGAATCGCAAACCCTGTATTGGGCAATTGAAGCTTTCCCCGGTGAGGGAAGTCCTGATAGGTTTGAAGACAACACCGTTAAAGATAAATTTTTATCGGGTTTACAGCGTGTACAATCTTTTCAAAACAGATTGAAGATAAATACCCCTGATGCTTATTTGAATGCTGCGGCTTCTGCATCGGTTGCTGCCGTTGACGGCACCTGGTACCCGCCGGTTTTTGTACACGGGGCAATGCAATGGAACGCCCGCTTCCCGGGATGGAGGACCATTTTTGGAGGCACGATGTATGGGTGGCATGACCGGGTGAAAGCGGAAGCGAAATTTTATACTGATTCACAGGTAAGGACAAACGAAAAAGAATATCCTGAACCGGATACTACGAATCAATTGACGATGCAGGGCCCGAATTCGAGATTCTACGGATTAGGCCGGATCATGCAGGATCAGAGTGTGTATAATATGCAGTCTCAGTTTTTTGATCAGATTATAGAGGAATACCGCTGGACAAATGATCCTGAACTGCTGTCTTTTTTCCGGGAGGCGCTTGAACTGCATTTAAAATGGCAGCAGGAATGTTTTGACAGCGATGAGGATGGCGTATATGAAAGTTATATTAATGTATGGCCTACCGATTCTCAATGGTACAACGGCGGCGCTACGGCAGAAGAAACTTCCTATGCTTACAGAGGACATCTTGCTGCCAGGGATATGGCACGCAATGCCAGAGATGCTAATGCAGAGCAATACCACGAGGCAATTTTGAATAAGATCAGGAAAAATTTCTTTGAAACATTGTGGATAAAGAATAAAGGATTTTCTGCTTCTTACCTGGAAAGTGGGCCCCATAAAAGATTGCATGAAAACCCCTGGTTGTATAGTATCTTTCTACCTGTAGAAGCCGGGCTTACAACGTCGCTTCAAGCAATCGAATCCCTATACTATTCCGAATGGGCTTTGCAAAACGATCAGATGCCGGCAGGTGGCAGAAGGGTATGGACTTCTAATTGGGTTCCGGGTACATGGTCGGTTCGCGAGCTATGGCCGGGAGATAATTATGCGCTTTCATTAGCATACTTCAAAGCCGGTCTGCCCAATGATGCATGGGATATTATGCGCGGAACCTTTATGTATACTGCCTTTGATGATGTTTCCCCGGGAAACCTCGGTGGTCGGCAGGGAGGCATTGATTTTGGAGATTGCGTTCATACCTTTACCCGTACCCTAATCTCAGGATTATATGGATACCAGCCAGACTATCCTAATAATAAAGTGGTAATTTCTCCCGCTTTTCCTACGGATTGGAATTTTGCTTCCCTTGAAATCCCGGACGTAAAAATTAATTTCAACAGAAATAATAATGAATATCAATTCGATTTTGTTATTGCAAATAAAGCTGCACTCGAACTCAACCTTCCTGTCCAATGTAAAAAAGTGAAGAAAGTAACAGTGAACGGTAGTCCGGTATCGTGGAACCTGCTTCCCGGTGCAGGACGTAGTATGGTACAACTCCTGTTGTCCCCATCCTTACAGGCGAATGTAATCATCGAAGCAGAAACTGAAATTCCTTATTATGCGCCTGAATATATGGAGGCTAAAGTAGGGGAGGTGATCCATCTTCAACCCGGGAATGCAGACGCTATAATTGGAGTTGAGGATCCACAGGGCGTTTTTAAGAAAATTAGGAGTAATAAAAATACCCTTGCCGGAACTGTGGCGCAAAACAAAGGGCATCATACCATTGTTTTAAAGGTAAGGGTTGGCAATGCGGCGCAATGGAGAGTGTACAGGATCAGGATTAATGATCCCGAAAGCGATCGTATGTTTGCCGCACGTTTTATAGAGCAACTGCCTGAAAAAGCTAATTGGGATGCCGTGGATATCCATTCGGCTTTCAATGCAGATATCACTTCTATTTATAAACAAAGATATCTGACACCACGCCCAACTACGGTTTCAGCGCAAATAGGAGTGGATGGATATTCTCCCTGGACCTTTAAATTCTGGAATAGCTACCCTCCTGATATTAAACTTAACCATCTGGGAAGCCTCCTGAATAATAATAAAGAAATGATAACACCACAGGGAGTGCCATTTAAATGGCAGGGGAGTAAAAATAATATTGCCTTCACCAGTCTTTGGGATAACTACCCCAACGCAATTGAATTTCCCGTAAATAAAACAGGGTCTGCAGTTTACTTCCTGGTTTCAGGATCAACCAATGTAATGCAATGTCAGATTGCCAACGCGGTTATTCGATTGAATTATACAGATGGGAAAACAGATTCTCTTGAATTGATTCCACCGATGAATTATTGGAATGTAAGTACGATTACGGCTAATGCAACGGCGCCAGGGCAGGAGAGCCGGAATGATTATACGGCGGAGGTGGACCGGTTTTGTTTGCCCGAGGTGTTGCCGCAAACCGTTAATTTGGGAGAAAATTGCAGGGCGATGCTCCTGAACCTGAAGTTGCGAAAAGGAAAAGAACTCAAATCCGTGGCTCTTGAAACGCTTTCGCAGGAGGTGGTCGTAGGTCTATTGGGCATCACGATATTAGAATGAAACTTGGAAAGAACAAATAAGAGTATCTTTTCTGGATTGTATGATCTAAATTATAGAGTATGTCTTTCAACCTGTCTTCAAGACGTAAGTTTATTTCAAACCTGTCATTAGCAACAGGAGGTATTCTTGGATTGGAAAGTTTTCAATATACCAATTCTTTATCGAATGATTTGAAAGGTGCTCAACGGCTTAGCCTAAAGCAATTAAAACAATGGGAAGCCATGCAGTACGGGATGTTTATCCATTTTGGAATGAGCACTTTTACCGGAGATGAACTGGATGATGGTAAGTCTGATGCTAAGCGATATGCCCCCGACAATCCTGACCCCGACCAGTGGATGGAGGTGGCGAAGGAAGCCGGAATGAAATATGCGATACTAACCACAAAACACGTTGCCGGTCACTGTCTTTGGCCAAGTAAGCATACCGATTATACCGTTGCAAACAGCACAAATACGAAAGATGTGGTGGGAGCATTTGTTGATGCATGCCGGAAATATGGCATCAAACCAGGGTTCTACTATTGCTCATGGGACAACCATAATACTTTTGGAAGCAAAACGCCGAGCATGGCAAAATGGAACAAATTAATGAATAGTTTTCCACAAGACCCCAATATGGAACTTCCTTATACCTCTTCCATGTATCAGAATTTTCAAACTGCACAAATTGAAGAGCTGCTCACACAATATGGCCCCATATCAGAAATTTGGGTAGATATCCTCGGAGTTCTGGGAAGAGGCTACCGCACCTTTTTATACCAGCATATTTCAAACCTGCAACCGGATTGTGTGATTATGATGAACAGTGGTATTAGTACGGGAGAAAATTATGATGTAGACTATGCCTGGCCATCTGATCTCATTGCAATTGAAAGAAATTTACCGCAGGATGGGGGACATAAAAAATGGAGAGAGATTGAAGGTAAAACCTATTATATGCCAGGAGAAGTTTGTGACCCCATTGGAAAACACTGGTTTTTTGTAGAAGGAGATCACCCCCGTTCGGACGAAGATTTGAGGAATCAGTATTTGTCGGTAACACAGCGTGGCGCTAATTTATTGTTGAATGTACCCCCGGATAAAAATGGAGTCATTCCCGATATGCATGTAAAGGCGCTGCTCAATCTTAAAAAGAATGCCGGCATAAAATAAGGGATAATTTAATTTAATAATCAATACCATTGATGACACAAAGTACAAGAAGATTCGGCTCCGTGATTGAACTCTATCCCGAAAAGATCGAAGAATATAAAAAATTGCATGCGGCAGCTTGGCCGGGTGTTCTGAAAATGATCAGTGGTTGTAATATCCGGAATTATTCCATCTTTTTAAAAGACCATTTATTGTTCGGCTATTTTGAATATACCGGAGATGATTATGCGAAAGATATGCAGCGTATGAGTGACGATCCTGTTACTCAAAAATGGTGGACAGTATGTAAACCCTTTATGAAGCCTTTACCATCCCGGAAAGAAGGAGAATGGTGGGCGGAGATGGAAGAAATTTTTCACCACAATTAAAAAATAATATTTAGCACAGATTGTAAACTTATGAACCTTCCATTAAAAGATATCATTGTTTTAGAATTCAGCCAGTATTTAGCCGGGCCCTGTGCGGGTTTGAAATTGGCCGACCTGGGTGCCCGTGTTATTAAAATTGAACATCCCCAAAAGGGGGAGGCGGGCCGGAAGCTGGCCATTAAAAACATGTGGGTGGAAAAGGATTCTTTATTGTTTCATACCATTAACCGCAATAAGGAGAGTTTCGCTGTGGATTTGAATAAGGAGGAAGATATTTCATGGCTTAAAAAATTAATTGCGAAGGCGCAGGTAATCACACACAATTTCAGACCAGGTGTGATGGAAAGAAAAGGTTTGGGATATGAAATGGTGAAGAAAATTAACCCGGCAATTGTCTATACGCAAATATCAGGTTATGGAGAAGAAGGTCCCTGGAAAAAAAAGCCCGGGCAGGATTTGTTGTTACAATCTTTATCCGGCCTTGCCTACACTACCGGAAGTTATAATGACCCGCCCACACCTTTGGGCTTAGGAATAGGTGATTATTTATGTGGTAACCAGGCGGTGCAATTTATTATAGCGGCGTTAATAAAAGCCAGAAGAACCGGCGAAGGGAGTTTTTTACAATTAAGCCTCTTAGAGTCCTTAATAGATTTTCAATTTGAATTTCTTACTACGTTTTTTCAAAGTGGCAGGATACCGCAAAGAGCAGCATATAATAATGCAAATCCCCTCCTAAGCGCGCCTTATGGAATTTACAAAACATCAGATGGTTTTCTTGCTATTGCCATGATGCCGCTTGAGAAGCTTAATCAGTTGTTGCAATGCATGGG
>CAZFGP010000183.1:0-7668 GCA_964518685.1 uncultured Terrimonas sp. | reverse complement strand
GTTGATCTGGTTTTGGAAGACAGAAAGAAGCAACTTTACGGGATAGAGATAAAATCTACAGCCAGCGTAAAAGAAGCAGATTTTAAAGGACTGGAAAAATTATCAGCGCTTGCAGGAAACCGGTTTAAAAGGGGGATAGTACTTTATACCGGAGATCAGGCATTGAGTGGATTCGGCAAAAATATTTATGCGGTACCCATTGGCGCCTTATGGTCGTAATTGAAAGAATGGAAATGATAAAATAGACTGTTCTCATAAGTTACAAAACACAAGGCATTATTTCTTTTTGCGTAATGCTGCACGTATCCTTTATACAAAGGCTTCGGACAATCTGGCAATACGGGCAACTTCTTTATCCGAAAGTCCGAACTTTGTAATCAGGGTTTAATAACCTTTTGCCTGTATTGGTCTATCCCTGATTTTGACACAACGAGAATAGTTCTCACCGAAGGTGAATGCACCCATCGAAAAAAGCAGAAATTAAAAAAGTAGAAAACGAAATCAATAACCGACCTTGGCCGTCCCAACGGGGTCTTCACAGCCAGGTAACGGTGTAAGGGTTTTGTGCGGTACCGGGGCCTCATGGCAGTCCGCAATAGCATTGGATGAAGACCCCGGCGCGACACATGGTAATATTGCAATTATTAATTTCATGGTATAAAGATTAGGGATTTTTTCACCAAAAATATCCCTAATCCTTTTTTCTCAAAGACATTATTATGTTGGATCTAAGACTTCAGCTTACTGTTGGGTTAACGGCTTTTTTACTATTACCGGCACGATACGGCTTATTCCAGGAAGATGAAAATACTATCCGGGTAAGTCAGTCCGATACTACCTCTTTACAACAAACAACGCTTTTAGAGGAACAAAAGCATATAAGCTGGGACTGGTCTCCCGACTATAAAAGTTTCAACCTCACCACTTCCGCCAGCAACCTGGTCAATCTGAAAGGTATAGGAGGTTCAATAGCAATTAACGGGAAAACTTATTTCCTGCAGGATGCTAAGGTTGTATCAGGGCCTGCTGAAAAGCAGGTGGATGGCAATAAGATCACAAGAGTAGAATATTCATTTCCCAGTATAAACTGCTTATGGATTTGGGTA
Source organism: uncultured Terrimonas sp. (assembly GCA_964518685.1). GTDB lineage: Bacteria > Bacteroidota > Bacteroidia > Chitinophagales > Chitinophagaceae > Agriterribacter. The sequence continues at coordinate 6,562 of CAZFGP010000183.1, read as the reverse complement.
CTTAGCTACAGAAATGATAAACTGGTAATTCAAACAGCAATAAAAAATACAGGGAAGATCCCATTATCCATTGGGAAGTGGGATGTGGTGAATATGTCAGATAGACGAAACGGGAATTTCCAGTTTGGTAATAACTTAAATGATACCCGGTTTTTCAGGTGGATAGCGTGGGACATGCGCGTTGAAATGCTTAACTCTAACCGGGGATTCCATTCATCCGAGAATCTGTGCCTGCTGTTTGATCCTGAAATCAAACAAAACTTCCTATCTGCTTTTACTACGATGGATAAGATGCATTGCTATCACAACATCACCTATTCTCCCCTTAATGGTATTGAAGAATATAAAGCAACCTGCAGCTTCGGGCAGTATTTATTGCATCCCCGGCAAACATTATCCGCCGAAGAGCTGAGCATCACGTTCTACAATAACCCCTATCAGGCGCTTGAGGATTGGGCCGATGATATTCATGAGTCGAAAAAAACTGTTTTCCCAAAACTTGCCCATACCGGGCTTAGCAGCGGGGCATGGAGGCAGCTATACGCAGGGGATGGCAAAAGACTGGATTATGCAAAGTTCTCCCTGGAAAATGCAAAAGGGCTCAGGAATAAACTAAAGGGATTTGGTATTGATATTTACCGCGTAAATACTTTAGCTGCCTTAAAGGGTGGAATCCCGGGCAACTGGACAAAAGCAGACGAAAGGTTTTTCACGCACACTAATGGATATGAAAATTTTCTTAGGGAGTTGCAAAAGCTTGGATTTAAGCCCGGCGTGTGGAATGCGCCATTCTGGTTTTGTAGCGAAGCGGATAATGTGCTAAAGGAAAATAATAAAAATCTTCTCCGGGATTGTAAGGGAGTACCTGTCACCCAAACATTAAACTGGTCGGGGGATGTATCAGATACTTCCTATTTGTCCAGACTGCACCAATATTACCTCGATGGTACACATCCTGCAACAAAAGAGTACATCAAAAACGTATTTGCCTACAACAAAAAACTGGGTATTCGTTTTTATATGCTTGATTTTTTACAGGTGCCCGGGAATAGCTGCTTGTATGATCCTTCTCAAACGCCCCTGCAGGCGGCAGGAAATATTTTAAAGATCATCCGGGAAACGGCAGGCAAAGATACGCACCTTCAAACAGCCGTTTCTTCCACCCCTGCCTATAGCGGGCTTATTGATGCCGCCAGGGTGGGACGCGACTACGGCGAAGGCCGGCCATTAGAGGGCGCTCCGATAAGCGACTGGGGTAATGCCACCTATGTGCTTCATGATCTCAATTATTCCAACACACATTACCTGCTTCAGAATTGCGCTGCTTCGTATTTTACACATCGTAAGTTGTATATCAACGACCTTAATCTTCTTACTATTGACAAGCCAATACCCCTGGAACAAGCCAGGATGGTAACCACCATTTTCGGACTGTCCGGAAGCCCGCTCATGCTGGGAGATGATTATAATAGTATAAATGAAGAGCGGTTAAAAATGGTTAAATTATGTTTACCCAGAACACAGGGTTGGCCTGTGCCGGTGGACTTGTTTGATCATGTATATCCTAACGACTATTCAAGATTTCTTAAGCTTCCTGTAAAAACGGGCTGGGGAGAATATCAGCTCGTGGCCGTGTTCAATCATGATGACACATCGTACAATGCTAAGCTGAATTTTCATACATTGGGGCTTGATAACAATAAGTCTTACCGGGTTTATGAATTCTGGAATGAGGAGTATTTTGGAACATATAAGGAGGGCTTTGATTACATCATTCCTCCTAACTCCTGCCGTTTGTTCCGGATTGCAGAAGCGCAGGAACATCCCTGGCTGCTTTCTACCGATATGCATATTCAGCAGGGTGCGGTGGAAGTGGAAGAACTGCATTGGGATGAAAAAACAAGATGCCTTTCAGGAAGCGTGACAAGACCGGTTGGGGAGGTTGGCAATTTGTATTTTATTATGCCCAGAAAAATGCGCGTTGTTAATAGTGAGGGATTGTGGCTGATGAAAGAACTGAACGACATGAATGTTATCATTCGTAAAGAAATCACATTCACTAAAGAACATGAAAATTTTGAGATTTTCTTTGAACCCTGGGAGCGAAAATATGTTCCTGAGCACCTGATGCGTCATGGAACTGAAGAAGAGTGGATGGAAAGTTTACAATTACCCAAAAATAAAGTGTTCTAAAAAGTTGCCCCCACGGAGTCTTCACAACCAGACAACGGTATAAATGGTGAGTCCCCGGCGAGTTAGCCGGCGCCGGAGTCTCATGGCTGTCTGCAATAGCCCTGGATGAAGACCCCGGCGCGACACATTATCTACCTTGACAAATGTTGTACTGAAAGTTCCTAGTGTATGGTAAAAGCGAAGTGTAAAATTGATTTGCTCTTCTCTTTTCTAAATCAGTCTCACTCCAAAAATCGTATCCTCCGGAATTGCAACATCTATTAAAAACTTGTCTGTAAATAGCCGAGTTTCCACTAGGTGAATTTTCTAAAGACTGTCTGAAACAATGTAGTATCCCTGTATCAAACAGGTCTAATGCGGAGTCACTTAAATAATTTGGCATATCAAAATACAAGTCGAACAAACTCTTAAGATAATATTCTTTCGAGCTTTCACCAATTGCATCACTTGCAATTAAGCTGTCAACCTTTCGAAAAAGGTGATCCGCAATTAATCCAGTATATTCTCTTGTTGCAGCCTCATGGTCATGCCTCGCTAACAAAATTTTCTTATTTAAAATAAAAATACTGCAATAAGACTCGAATAAATATTCCAGCAGGTATTCATTAACCGTATAAGAATCGTTACCCAATTGAACTTTGTCAGATTTAAGTTGTGTGCACGTTTTAACAAAATCCCAGGAATTATCAAGGAGAGCTAATATTCTTCCAATACCTACCACTATATGTCTGTCATTAAAAGATACTTCAATAAGAAGGATCCTGAATAACTGAATCGCATTATATAGCGGGTCTCTACTTAAAGCGGTTTCAATTTCGGTTTTAGAATATATTCTTTCGTTATTATCGATAGTAGTTGTCGTGTCTCGGAATTGGTTTAAAAAATATAAGCTATCTTTCCCAATGTTAATTGAAAAATCTCTTAAAATATCAGTCAGCCAATTAATAATCTGAAATGACGACCGATAATTTTCCTTCAAATCAAATTGAAAACTTTCAATTCTGCTCTGTGTCCGGTAAGGATAAACAAAAAGTCGCTTTATCTCTTCATTTTTATACTGCCTTATTTCGGCAAATATAGGGTTGCTTTTGTCGGCAAATAGTCCGTTCAGAATATGGTAGAAATGTTCGCCTGCGCATATTGATGCTTCATTATATTTTTCAGCAAACCTTATTAGTAATTCTGGGCAATTTGACGCAAAATATTCAATCAAAAAATGGTCGTTAAATATTGTATCGTTTAACTGCTCGCCAAAATCATTTTCAAAATTTTTTAACTTAATAACTTGTTGTAGAACATTTTGAAGTTTTAATAGTTTCTTTTCGGCTCGATATTTTTGAATCACCTGGAAAATGGTTCGTACATCGCGGTTAAAAATCTTATTAAAAAAAACTCTCGAAAGGAGGAAGGAGATTAATCCAAGAAAGATTATTAGAGCCCATTCATTTGGAGTAAGATATATCCTCTCAAAAGTAAAATAGTATGTCGCATTTAAGCGATCAAAAATTTCATGATTACAAAGAATGATGATTAATACAATACCAATTAATATAATTCTCTTTTCCAAAGAACCAAATCTTAATTTCAACAATCCGTCATCTGTTTGTAGCAGGAAAATTATCACCGTAAGTGCCAAACTTAAAGCCGCTATAATGTCGGAATTGTTCATGGAAAATTTACGATACTCATTTTGTTTTAAAATTGCTCTTTCGGCCTGTCTAAACAGGTAGTCATTAATCCAGTTGATTCTTTGCAAAATATTGATTTTTCAGATCAATCTGGTTGCAACAACCGCTTTATTATCCTTCCTTCTCTCTTCTGCTACCGGCATACAATTCATATTCGAGCAGCCGGCAAGCAATAGTGCTGGTATAGAACTCTATGCAGCGGCTTGCTTTTAAGCCTTTCCGTCCCGACGGGGTCTTCACAGCCAGGCAACTGCGCAAAGGTTGAGACCCCGGCGAATAGTGCGGATCGTGCGGTACCGGGGTCTCATGGCTGCCCGCAATAGCCCTGGATGAAGACCCCGGCACGACACAAATGTCTTTATTTTTGTTACATAAAGCACTCTTACTCCACCTTGATGATCGGATGTTCGGGTGATTATATAATGATTTTCAATTTAACAAAAAATCAATATTGGTGGAAATGTATGATAAGGTAAGTTTTTCACCGGCCATGGCACTTTCATTAGTATAAGTAAACATCTGTTTTTGCTCTGTAAAACGCTTCTTCGAAATTAAAATTGGAGGATCGTCCACGCAATAAAAGTAGGGATGACGGTGTATTTCCGGATATTTGGAGATCAGGTCTGCGGGAGACATGCGTTCTATTTCATAACGATGAATGTTTGGCAATGGCACCGGCTTTTGAGTGATTGCCTGGGCTTTATAGTTGTTATAATCCAATTTTTCCCAGGCAGAATTGCCTATTGGATAACTGCTTTTTGGAAATAATATGGTTATTGGATGCAGATAAATCGTATCGTCCTGGACTTTGTTTACGATATACACAAACCTGTATTTTTTGGGCGACTGGTTACCATCGGTTCCATTATAGCTACTGAAAACAATAGACCCCACAGACAGGTCTTTTGCCAGATCCCTCCATTGCGCTTTATTTTTAAAATGCAATACACTATAAATGCCAATCGCCAGAATAAAAACACCCAATAAAATTCTCTTCATTTTCTTTTTTGTTGTATCAGAACAATCGTTCAACACCCTTTCCTGATTTTGTTGATACCGTAGGCGACGGCATATAAAAATTGACAGCCATAAAATCGTATGGATTGTTCAACTATTAATAATACTGCCTGTCTTCCATATAATGACATGAAAATGGAACAAAACCGGTGATTTCGTCAATCAGGTTTTTCCATTCCTGTTCGTTGGGCAGATCAAATTTGCCCATATAAAACTCAAAATTCGGATAGAGGTTACCTTCATGTTCGTAATAGTGTAAATTTAATTCCACCGGAGAATCCCGCCAGAAATAACCTGAAAACAGCCACCCTTTCTGTTGACGTAGCGACTGTATATGCGCGAAATTCCTGTTTCCAATCCCTACAATCCGGCTCTGTTTATCCATCCATACCAGGCATTGGTTCTCATTTACCAACCGTGTTGCCAGCGCATCTGGCATTATCCTTACAAACCGGATATCCTTGTAGTCGGGTTTTATAGAGAAAGGAACTCCGAATATTTTGTACGAAATATTTTCATTTAATTGAAAATTAAGGGAATAATCATCTTCAAAAAAATGAGTCACATCGGGTTCATGTATTAAAGAGAGTCTGCAATAATTATAGAAAACATCAATCTGATGCGGCTTCCATGCCTGGATAGAAATTTGGGTTTGCCCTTTTTTCCAATGGGCTTCCAAGTAATGTTGACTTTCGTTCAAGTGTGGATCGCCCAACAACGGCGTAAAATATTTTTTAAGCGTTTCATAATTCTTTATCCCTGTCTCGCCAAAACAAATGCTTGCGGAAATATTTTCTATCGGCCAGCCGGTATTCAGTTTCTCGGATAATTTTATTGCCGGCGTATCGAAAACTAATTTCTCTAAATGCAGTCCGTTAAAAATTACGGGTTTCTCGATTGTATATTGAAAGTTGTGATAGTCGGGATTGGGTGACGGCACCGACCGTTTTGTTGCCAATCCTGTTTGTTCCAAGGCTTTAAAATCCTGCCAGGGAACCAACGTTCGCATATTTTCTATATAAATGCCTTTTTCAAGCGATTCCCAATAATCTTTGTCAAAATTGCCCGGTTGGATAGCTGAATTGGCCTTAGGTTTAGCTTGCCAAATCACTTGTGGCATATCGCTTAATGTTGATAAATATTTTTTAAATTTCTGCCCGTCAAAAGCTGGCAACTGAAAAATAAAGGACAACAGCTCATCAAAATTTTCCGCTCTCGATTTTACACTGCACATAGACGCGTCAAATCCCATTAAATCAATCTGATAATCGGCGTCACGATGCGTATTTACATAGCTTTTCACCGTAATCATTTCTATATCACCTTCATTGATTTTACTGTTCGTGCCATTATCACAAACGACACCTAACTCTTTGCCTTCTTTATAAAAAAGCATTCCGGCATAAATGGAACTCTTGGGAACCCCCGCTTTGTAAACTTTTTCCCATAACAAAAAACGCTTAGTTTCTTTCACATCCGTTTTCAAATTTTGATAATGATCCCAATCAAAATCAGGCAAAGATTGCAACCAATTGTCCAGATCGGAAAAGCCGGGTAAATAAGATGGGATCTCTAAAATATCTTCTTCAGTATCCGAGCTCAGTTCTAAAAAGAAAAAACTGTTTTCGCTTGTTCTTTTAAAATGAACATAGTCTATTTTTTCT
>CAZFGP010000182.1:0-7741 GCA_964518685.1 uncultured Terrimonas sp. | reverse complement strand
TGAGAGGGCCGCTCAGTATCTCTGCCATTATAAATACAAGAATGAGTCCGATAGCGCCTCCTAAAATGCAGATAAAAGCTGACTCCAGAAGGAACTCAAACAAGATGGTTCTCCTTTTAGCGCCAATGGCCTTTTTCAAACCGATTATAGGCGTTCGTTCTCTCACGGTTACAAACATGATATTGGCGATGCCGAAAGTGCCTACAATTAAACTCAGCATGCCAATAAGCCAGCCTCCTAATTTGATACTCGAAAACAAATTGGTTATCGCGTCACTAAAATCACTAACGGCATTGAGTGCAAAATCATCTTCCGTGTCCGGACTTAACCGGTGAATGGCTCTCAGGGCGCCTCTTAATTCATCTTTCAGCGCTTCTGTAGGAATGCCGGGAAGCCCCTGCACCATAAACGTAGGACCTGAGGAGCGTTCTTCAAAAAGGGTTTTGAAGTAACGATAAGGAAGGATCAAACAATCGTCAAAATTCCAGCCGCTTACCAGAAGACTTTTGCCCTGTTTTTGAATTACCCCAATGATATTGATTCTTCTGTTTTTTATGGTTATGATTTTCCCGAGCGCCCGTTCTGCAGTTCCAAATAGTTTTTCCGCATTTTCAAAACCGATCACGCCATTATCGGCGCCTCTCTCCAAATCGGAAAGAGACAAATAGCGCCCATATTGAATTTCAAAGGGCTGAACAAGGTCAAAATCTTCTGTAACACCATATATCGCTACATTTTGAATCATGTCCTTTTCGTAAACTACGTTTTGCGCCTGGGTTATAAGAGTAAAAACTATGTTTTTAATTACGTCAGTTTTGGCTCTTATCAGCTTCAGTTCCTCATATTTGGGAGAAGGTCGTTTTTGGTATTTCCACCAGGGATAGTTGCCGTCTGCTCCACCGGAGTAATCCCATTTATCAATATAAATAGTATTTGAACCGAGACTGTTAATCCCTTCCTTAATGTTTCTTTCCAGACTGTCCACAGTGGTTAATACTCCGATGATGCAAAAAATTCCAATCGTAACCCCGAACAGGGAAAGGAAGGTGCGGAGTTTGTTATTGCTTAGTTCCTGCCAGGCTAAGCGAAAACTTGCTGCTAAAATCTGGAGTGTTTTAAGCATATATCAAAAATAACCACATAAAACTGAATCAAATAAAAAAAGAAGAAATAGCAAAACCAACAGGGGGATAATGCTATATAATTGAAAATGTTTTTATAGGTTCGTCTGTTATGCCTTCTTCCTCCTTGCTGTTTTTCGGGGAGGATTGGCTTTTAATTCCTCAATCGTTTTAAGCGCTTCATCTATGGTTAAGTCAGCGGCCCTTTCCTGCTGTTGTTTATTCAATTTATAATTTCTTAACCCCTGTTTCAGATAAGGACCGTAGGGACCCCGAAGAACCTGTATTTTTTCTTTCTCAAAGATTTTAATGGTTCTTTCCTCTTTTGCTTTTCGCTTTTCCACAATAATGGGAATGGCTTCTTCCTGTGTTATCTGATAAGGGTCAAATTCTTTTGAAAGGGAGTAAAATTTTTTATCGTGTGCAATATAAGGGCCAAACCTTCCTATATTCACCGTTACTTCCGAGTCTTCAAATACACCTAAATTACGGGGCAATCTAAAAAGATCCAGCGCCTCCGGCAGGGTGATAGTCTCTATACTCTGGGTGGACTTTAATTTAGCAAATCTTGGTTTCTCTTCGTCTTCTGTGCTGCCAATCTGCACCATCGGCCCATACCGCCCCATCCGGGCAATTACCGGCTTCCCTGAAGTTGGTTCAACACCTAATTCTCTTTCACCCTTTATTCTTTCTGCCGTTTCGATAGTGTTTTCTACCTCCTGTTTAAAAGGAGTGTAAAATTCTTCCAGCATCTTATTCCATTTTAATTTCCCCTGAGCCACTTCATCAAACTCTCCTTCTATGCGGGCCGTAAACCCATAATCCATGATGTTTTCAAAATGCTGCTTTAAAAAATCCGTGACTACCAGCCCGAGATCTGTCGGGAATAGTTTTGATTTTTCAGCGCCTGTTGTTTCCTGCTCTTTGAGTTTAGAAATCTTATCGGTTTTTAAAATCAGAATCCTAAAGTCTCTTTTTATCCCCTCCTTATCTCTTTTTTCCACATATCCTCTTTTTAGGATAGTGGAAATCGTAGGGGCGTAGGTAGAAGGACGACCAATTCCTAATTCCTCTAATTTTTTCACCAAAGAAGCTTCGGTAAATCGGGGCGCCGGTCTTGAAAATCGTTCTACAGCCTTCATCTCCCTAAATTCTGGATGCTGTCCAATCGTCAGGGGCGGAAGCACTCCTTCTGTGGCTTCCTCTTCCATATCTTCTTCATCCCTGCCTTCCCGATACACTTTCAGGAAGCCTTCAAATTTCAGCACTTCACCATGTGCCGAGAGTTCTTCATTATTCGTGGAAATATTGATCTTAGCTATCGTTTTTTCCAACTCAGCATCAGCCATCTGACTGGCAATAGTACGTTTCCAGATCAGTTCGTACAGTTTACGGCAATCCGTGTCTTCCACCTGAAGGGTTTCGATTGAGGTGGGACGAATAGCTTCATGCGCTTCCTGAGCAGATTCATTCTTATTCTTGAACTTCCGATTTTGCAGATATTCTTTTCCGTACTGATGCCGGATTTTTTCAGAAATATCTTTAACAGCTACCTCGCTCAGATTTACGCTGTCGGTACGCATATAGGTGATATGCCCGTTTTCATAGAGTTTCTGTGCCAGCATCATGGTACGACTTACAGAATAACCCATTTTCCGTGAAGCTTCCTGCTGAAGAGTGGAAGTAGTAAAAGGCGCTGCAGGTGATTTCTTGCCCGGCTTCACCTGGATATCCTTAATAGTATATTCTGCTCCGATACAGGATTGTAAAAAATTTTCAGCATCATTAATAGCTGAAAAACGATTACCCTCCGCTTTGAAATTTACCGGTTTATTACTGATATCCTTTGCCGCAAATAAAGCCTCTATCTTAAATGTACTAACACTATTAAAGGCATTGATCTCCCGCTCTCTTTCGGCAATCAAACGTACCGCCACGCTCTGTACTCTTCCAGCACTCAGGTTATTGCGCATGCTCATTTTGCGCCACAATACCGGTGACAATTCAAACCCTACTATCCTGTCGAGAATACGCCTTGCCTGCTGGGCATTCACCAGGTTCATGTCCAAAGCCCGAGGCTGTTCCACAGCTGCCCGGATGGCAGGCTTGGTGATTTCATGAAATACAATTCGTTTGGTATCCACAGGGTCCAATCCCAGCACCTCACATAAATGCCAGCTAATGGCTTCTCCTTCGCGGTCCTCATCTGTTGCCAACCATACTTCCCCACTTTTCTTTGCCAGGCTTTTTAATTCTTTCACCACTTTTTCTTTCTCTTCAGGAACGATATATCGTGGTGCAAAATGATTGTTGATATCTATCCCCATATCATTTTTTTCCAGATCACGGATGTGCCCATAACAACTTTTGACCTCAAAATCCCCACCAAGAATTTTCTCTATTGTCTTGGCTTTTGCTGGTGACTCTACTATCAGTAAATTCTTTAAACTCTTTGCCATAGTATTCCTTAAACTCAATGAACAAATGAAAATTGTACCCTGTTCTTATAAATATTTTTAGAGGCTGCCTGGAAATTAATACTAAACGAAATCTAACATATTCAAGTATAACTAATTGGTTATCAATTATCTTAAAATTTCAAATAGTGTTAATGCAAGAGCGTCTTCAGCATTTTTCTTTTTGTTTGGAAGATGCAATATTAAAGGAAACCGATAAAAAATAAAAAAACAGATACTTATAAAAAAGGTAAGATTGGGAATGTCATTCTAAACAAAGCCGCGATATTCTCTGGTTCTGAAAAATGGTTTTCTTCATCAAATCTTAAAATTAAATGCCTTTCACGGTAATTTGCAGGTATGAAGGTAGTAATAATAGGTAGCGGAAATGTTGCACATGTTCTGGGACAAATAATTGCTCAGAACGGACACAATATAATACAGATAGCAGGTCGTAATAAGAAAAAAGTTGATGATCTGGCTTCCCTTTTGCATACCAGCGGGATAAACCGGTTCTCTGATCTTTCTGCCAGTGCGGATATTTATATCCTTGCAGTTTCGGATACTGCATTGACAGAGCTTAGAAGTTGGCTGCCCCCGATCGAAAAGGGAATAGTGGTTCATACTGCCGGGGCAGTTAATATATTAGTGCTTAAAGAGATTGCTGCCAGGTATGGAGTTTTATACCCCCTACAAAGTTTGAAATCCGGGAATGCGGATTATCCGGAAATCCCTTTCCTAACTGATGCCGATTCTTCGGATACGCTGTCTGAAATTCAGTTGTTTGCGTCTTCTCTTTCCACTCGTGTAATTGCTGCCGATGATGAGGTGAGACTTAAATTACATACTACAGCCGTTGTGGTGAATAATTTCACCAACTACCTTTATTCACTCGCTGAGGAATTTTGTACACAGGAAGGGCTTGATTTTTCATTATTGCTTCCACTGCTGAATGAAACCGTAAAACGGTTAGCGCTATATCCCGCCCGTTCTATGCAAACCGGACCTGCCATTCGCAACGACCGGTTAACCATGGATAAGCACTTATCGGTATTGCAATCGTATTCTGAGCTTACTCAAATATATCAGGATTTCTCCCTTCGGATTGCGAGGTTTTATGAGAATGTTAGCTGACACCCAAAAGAAGTGCAAACAAATAAAAATAGAAATATGAAAGACCAACCTTAGAAATGCCAATCACAACAGGGATTTGTGGACCATATTGCCCGGAGCCTGGTATTGGCTTTTCTCCGGACAAAATGTTGCAGGCAATATTGTTTTCTTATGGCGATGCTCAACGATATAGATTAGGCGTAAACCATTGTCAAATTCCGGTAAACAAACTGCAATATCCTTTCCATAACTCATCCAGAGATGGAGCGATGCGGGTGAACGGCAACGAAGGCGGCACTTTGTATTATTTCTCCAACAGTTATGGACAATGGGAGGAACAAAAATAACATGCTGAACCCGGCATACCCATTGAAGGAATGGCTCACCATTACGATTTCCGTGAAGATGATGACGATTATTACACTCAACCGGACAATTTATACCGATTAGTGAATGAAGAGCAAAAGCAAGTCCTCTTTAATAATACTGCTTCCGAAGTAGGCAGAAAGGAAGTTTTTATACGAGAAAGACATATCCAAAACTGCTACAAAGCCGACCCAGCTTATGGCACGGGTGTTGCTAAAGCATTGGGATTAAATATTGATAACATTTTAAAAAACAAATATCATGAAAAGATTAGAAAACAAAGTAGCCATTATTACCGGAGGAGCCCGGGGAATGGGAGCATTCTTAGGAATGAAATCTGTATTATCTTCCATGAAAAAGACCAAGAATGGCTCAATAGTCAATATTTCATCGGTATCTGGTTTTTTAGGAATTCCAACGCTTTCAGCATACACTGCATCCAAATTTGCTGTAAGGGGATTGACAAGGGTCGCAGCAAACGAATTTGCTGAATTCGGCATTCGTGTTAATTCTGTACATCCCGGTCTGATAAAAACAGCTATGGTTCAAAATCCGGATGTGATTGCGGCAGCAGAACAGATGGTACAGGCAATTCCATTGAAACGGGGTGCTGAACCAGAAGAGGCTTCTAACCTTGTACTATACCTGGCTTCGGATGATTCCAGCTATTCAACAGGATCTGAATTTACAATTGACGGCGGGTTTACACCATTTTAGTGGATTAGGAAAATAGAAATACCAAAATTTCATACTCTTTATTAAGAAATAAGAAATGAATAGCTTTAGCTTAATATCGTTTATCAACACCAACTTGAATGTGGCAGAAGAAGAAGTGACTTCTATAATTGAGAATTGTGAAACAAAAGTTTTAAAAAAGACAAATTCTTGTTGCGTAAATGGTTGACAGACAGAAACTTTAGAAAGTAAGTTCCTATCTTACATCAATGGATAGGGGTAAAACGAGTGGTATCATTGCAATATAAATTTAAAGAGTATGAAAGTAAAAAATGTAGAATTGGTAGCAAGTCCAAGAGAGCCTCATTTTGTAGGTGATGGCTTTAGAGTACACAACTTTATCCCTTATGGACACAGAATGGATATGCAAAGGATGGATCCTTTTATTATGTTGGATTATAATTCAAAATTCCACTTCTCACCATCCGAGCATCCAAGAGGTGTAGGTGTGCATCCACATAAAGGCTTTGAAACTGTAACTATTGCCTATAAAGGCAAAGTGGCGCATCACGATAGTAGCGGTGGCGGTGGTGTCATTGGCGAAGGTGATGTACAATGGATGACTGCAGCCAATGGAATTTTGCATAAAGAATATCACGAAGCAGAATGGAGTAAAAAAGGGGGCGATTTTCAGATGGTGCAACTTTGGGTAAATCTACCTGCAAAGGACAAGAAGAGCGACCCGAAATACCAAGCCATCCAATATGCCGACATTCATCGTTTTGAGTTGGAAGATAACAAGGGGACGGTTGAAGTCATTGCCGGGGAATATAAAGGTGTAAAAGGCTCTGCATCTACATTTACTCCGATGCACTTATTCAATGCAAAATTAAAAAAAGATGCAAAAGCTACTTTTGAATTTCCGGCTCATTACAACACTGCATTGTTGGTTATTGAAGGAAGTGTTATTGTTAATGGAACAGAAGAAGTGCCTTTAGACCACTTGGCATTGATGGCAAATGATGGTGAAACTTTTGATATACAAGCTACCGAAGATGCGATAATATTGGTATTAAGTGGCGAACCTATTAAAGAACCCATTGCTGCACACGGTCCTTTTGTAATGAATACCAAAGAAGAGTTGATAGAAGCTTTCAACGATTTCAACAACGGGAAATTTGGTTATTTAGAAGAGTAATTAAAAATCTTTATTATGGAAGACATCTTTAAAACAGAACACGAAACTAACGAGCATAAAGGGAGGTTTGTTATCAAATCCAATAATGCCGTTGCTGGAGAGATGACCTATTCTTGGGCAGGTACAGACAAATTTATCATAGACCATACAGAAGTGGGAGCAGAATTTGGCGGTAAAGGTGTGGGTAGAAAACTACTGATGGAAGTTGTGGCATTTGCACGGGAACAAAATGTAAAGATTATCCCTTTATGTCCTTACGCCAAAAGTGTTTTTGATAAGGATCAAAATATTGGAGATGTATTGTTTGAGTAACTAATAAAAAACGATATTTTAAAGTAAAAAATACAAAATATGAAAATAGAAATTTGGTCAGACATTGCTTGTCCGTTTTGTTATATCGGAAAAGCACATTTTGAAAAAGCATTAAAGTCTTTTGCAAATGCAGATGAAGTTAGTGTTGAGTACAAATCATATCAATTGGATCCGGAGATGCGTTTTGAAGAAGGACAAACTGCGTATTCATACCTTACAAATAAAAAAGGGATATCTTCGGAGCAGGTGCAACAAATGACAAACCGTATCGAGGAAATGGCCTCCGTTACAGGTTTAGAGATGGATTTCAAAACCAATGTTCCGGCAAACACACTGGATGCCCACCGGTTGATACATTTAGCGGATCAGGAGCAAAAAGGAAAAGAAGTGATGGATGCCTTGTTTAAAGCACATTTTACCGACGGACAAAACATTGAAGATAAGGAGGTGCTAAAAGAAATAGGCATTAAGGCAGGAATAAAAGCCGAAAGAGTATCGGA
>CAZFGP010000181.1:0-7844 GCA_964518685.1 uncultured Terrimonas sp. | reverse complement strand
AAGAGGTACAATATTATTACGATTTTATTGTTCGTTCAAATGGGTATTTATGCCCAATCAACAGGAGATTACAGAAGTAAACAATCTGGTACCTGGCACGACCTTTCCACTTGGCAAACTTTCAATGGAACATCATTTGTTGATGCAACTGCTATACCATCAAATAACAGTGGCGTTATTACAATAAGAAATGGACACACAATATCTATAAACAATGAGTTAGGGGTAGATCAACTTATTGTTGAAAATGGCGCCACCCTTAATAATAATTGGAGTATACTACTTTACGATGGCACAGGAACCGACCTGCTTGTAAATGGAACACTGAATGGTGGAGAAATTAATGGTGATGCTTTGAAACAAAATCCAACGGTGGAAATAAATGGTGTGATGAACTGGGATGGCGGTAGGTTGAGCGCAGATTTAAACAACTATGGTACCATAAACAAGTTCAATAATGTTTCGTTTGAATATAAGGTACTTAGAAACTACGGTACGTTTAACTGGAATAGTGGTTCAATACAATTCTATGCATCAGGAATGAGTAATTACGCCGGAGGTATATTTATAGACAACGTTCAAAACGATGCTGATAACTACTTTTATCCAACAGACAATGGAGGCAGTTATTTTAATAATACTGGTACTTTTATAAAAAATGGTATTGGCACTCTTACCGTGGGAATAGGATTTACTAATTACGGTACACTTAAGGGAATTGGTGCTATTAACTTTTATAGATTTCCTCCAAATTTTTTAAATACGGCAACCATAGAACCAGGCACGTCACCAGGAAGATTGGAAATATTAGGAAGTAGCCAACCGTTTTCATCCACCAGTACTCTCCTCTTAGAAATTAAAGACGGTTCAGGCCCGGGTATTGGTCACGATCAGCTTACCAGTCAAAGCAACATCATATTGGCAGGTACATTAAAAGTTTTAAAAATTGGAAATATACCTGAAGGCCTTTATACAATCATTGAGACCAGTTCGGGAAATATATCCGGTAGCTTTTCTACAGT
The DNA here is from genome assembly GCA_964518685.1 of uncultured Terrimonas sp. GTDB lineage: Bacteria > Bacteroidota > Bacteroidia > Chitinophagales > Chitinophagaceae > Agriterribacter. Next base: position 6,822 of record CAZFGP010000181.1, on the reverse strand, counting down.
TGATTTACCTGAAGGATATTCAATAATAGTCAACGAAAAGAATGTACAATTAAGAGTTGTTGATATTGATTCTGATAAAGATGGAGTTCTTGACTCCAAGGATTGTGCTGCCAATGATGCCAGCAAATGGCGTAGCGGCACATTCTATAAAGACTCGGATGGCGATACTTATACAACAGGCAATGCAGTAACAATATGTTACGGAGCTACCACACCTGTGGGATATGCAATTACACAAAAAGGAACAGATTGCGACGATAATGATGCTACAAAATGGCGAACCGGAACATTTTTTAAAGACACTGATGGGGATACTTATACTACGGGTGGAGCAGTAACAATCTGTTATGGATCAACCACCCCTTCAGGATACGCAGCTTCACAAAAAGGAACAGACTGTAATGACAACAATGCATCAATAAATCCCGGCGCTACAGAAATATGCGGCAATGGTATTGATGAAGACTGCGATGGCAAAGATGGCGTATGCGCCCCTACAGATACTGATGGCGATGGCGTGCCTGATAATACAGACTGCGCCCCCAACGACAAAGATAAATGGCAATCGAAAACATTATATATTGATAAAGATGGTGATGGATATGATAACGGGCAGGAAGAAGTATGTTACGGAGCTACCATTCCTTCAGGATATAAAACCACAACCTTAGGAGCCGACTGCAATGATAATAACGCAGCAGTACACCCCGGCGCTGCTGAAATATGCGATGGTATAGATAACGATTGCAATGGCCAAACAGATAACATTGGTAACACTTGGTATCGCGACGCTGATGGAGATGGGTATGGAGATGCAGAAACGACGCTGCAGGCGTGCCAACAACCGTCAGGATATGTATCCGATAGTAGTGATTGCAACGACAATAACGCTGCCATTCACCCTGGCGCATCTGAGATGGCAGACGGGAAAGATAACGACTGCAATGGACAAGTTGATGATATAGGAGGATTAGTATTAGAACTACCGGGTACCAATGAACTGCAGGAGGGTAACACATCCTGGTTAAATATTACGGTAAAAAGACCGGCTCCATATGCAGCAGCTGTTGTGGTAAGCCTCAAGGTAAACAACGCTTCAAGATTTAATATTTCGGCCTCAATAACTATTCCTGCCGGGCAGGCAGGCGTTACATTTACCGTTACAGCATTGGACAATAACGCCATTGAAGGAAACGTGAAAGATACCATCCGGGCTACGGCAAGCGGTATGGCTTCCGCATCAATGCCGGTAGTGGTCATTGACAATGATCAGCCTTCTCTTTCCATTACCCGCTTGCCCGATAGTTTACAGGAAGGACAAACTGCCAACTTAAGAATAACAACCAATCTTACCAACAGAACAACACCGCTTACCGTGTATTTTACTTCTTCCAATACTACAAGGTTTCCAGTTCCCGCATCGGTTAGCATACCGGCGGCAGGCAGCTTTGCCGATCTGAATATTACCGTAGCAGACAACGATATACCTCAACTGGATGAAACCGTTACAATCACTGCCGGCGCGGCAGATCATGAAGCAACAAGCCGGCCGATAGTTATAACAGATAATGATATTCCGGGACTGGAACTGGTGATTGAAACCAGCCTTGTCACCGAGTCTGCCGGTTTATATGCCACCAGGGCTACGCTCAAAAGAAAAGCAGGTTCCAAAGCCATTGCCTTTACAGCCAACCTGTCTGCCAGCATAGCCAAGACGCTTATATTACCGGCCAGCATTCCGCTGGCGGCCAATGAAAACGAAAAAACGTTCGATATTGGCGTGGTTGATAATACCATTGTGGATGGGCAACGTGAAGTAATTATCACGGCTTCGGTATTTGTAAGTTCCTGTGGTTGCAGTGCCCCTGCTACATCGGCAGGATATGTAAGCGCCCCGCTCACTATCAGCGATAACGATGGGCAGGCATTGCAGTTGAGCATGTCATCGCTTACATTAGCAGAAGGCCTTGCCGATGCAGGTACGTTGCGGATATCGCACAACAATACTACACTACAGCAGACAGTAGTTGTTCAGCTCTCATCTTCCGATGCTACAGAAGCAACCGTTCCTACAACCGCAACTATTCCGGCAGGGCAACAATTTATTGAAGTACCTATAACTACCATTAGTGATGGCATTACTGATGGTAACCAGCAGGTATACTTTACCGCTACCGCCACAGGCTTTGCTACCGCTTCCACCTGGGTAGTGGTAAGCGATCTTAACCGTCCTGATCTTCAAATTTTATCGGTAACACTTAAAAACAATTCAATTCAGTCCGGGGCAATAATGGATTATACCATATCCGTTAAAAACTCCGGACAATCCACTGCTCCTTCAGGAATAGCATTGTACGGATATCTTTCAAAAGATGATATCATTGACAATACAGATAGCCTGGTAATTAAAACCACAACCCCACGGCAAATTAATACCGGCGAAACCATACAGGTTGTAAATGCTATTCCGGCACCAGATATGCCAGGTAACCACCAGCTCATTTTTAAAATAAATGCAGATAACAATATTACAGAGCTATTGCTTACCAATAATATTTCTGCCGCAACAGCTATCTCCATTTTAGCGGATTATGCGGCAACTGCCTCTGTTGCTCAACCATATTTTACCAGCGGTACATCCATTCCGGTAACTGGAACGGCTACCCGTAGCAATGGCAATCCTGCTGTTAACAAAGAAGTAGAGGTGTATATTATAACCAACGGCTTACGCAGAACCATTACTGCTACAACAAACAACAACGGGCAATACAATACCAGCTTTGTGCCGCTGGCAAACGAAGCCGGGCATTATACAGCAGGCGCAAGCTACCCGGGATTGAACGAAACAGCAGAGCAGGATAGTTTTGACATACTGGGCGTTACACTCAACGAAGGAAAAACACTAAAATTCCTGGTGCATTTGGGCGATACGCTGAAAGGAACCATACCCGTGCAAAACAAGAGCAACAGGAGTCTGACCAACTTCAGCTTAACGGCTCAGCAACTGCCCGTAGGGGCCTCCGTTGTATTTGAAACTATTCCGGCTATAGCTGGCAATGCTACCGTTAACATGTCGTATACTATTACAGGTAGCAGCTTATCGGCAGGCAATAACTATGAAGTGGCTAATATGCAGGCTATTGCCGCAGAGGGTAATCTGCAGGCAGTAAACCTGCTGTTTTTCTGCCAGGCTCAACAGGCATATTTGATAGCAGATATTGCCAAGCTTGATGTGAAAGTATCGGGAGGTACAGAAAGAGAGGTTTCCTTCAGAATTATTAATAAAGGAGCAGGTACTACAGGCAGTATCAGCATAAGCCTGCCGCAGGTTAACTGGCTTAAAGCAGTTACACCGGTAACGCTGCCTGCATTGGATATGGGCGATACCGCCATAGTGATCCTGAAATTTGCCGGCTCCGATGAATTACCATTTGAATATCCCGTAACAGGAAACCTGGTGGCCAAAGCGCAGAACGGCAATTCACTTTCGCTGCCATTCAGCGTAGAGAAAGTATCGGAAGTAAGCGGTATTGCAAAAGTAAGCGCTACCGACCAGTTCACCTACTTTACCGAAGGCGGACCAAATGTAGCCGGAGCCTCCGTAAAAATAACCAACTACTATACCAATCAGGTATATGCACAGGGCGTTACCGATGCCAGCGGTGTATTTGTTGCCCTTAACATACCGCAGGGGCAACACCGCATTGTGGTGGAAAAGGAAAAACATCTTCCTTATACGAATATAGTATCTATTAATCCTGCTGACACAACGGATGTAACCGCCTTCCTGAATTATCAGGCAATCACTTTTAACTGGACGGTGGTTCCAACCGCTATACAGGATCAGTATGATATTACGTTGACTGCTGAATTTGAAACGCATGTACCCGTGCCCGTTGTAACAATAGAAATGCCATCAGAAATGCCCCAGCTCTCAGGTAGTGAGACGTATGCATTTAATGCCACACTTACCAATCATGGTTTAATAACCGCAAAGGATGTAGAACTGGAACTACCGACTGATTCGGAATATGAATTTGTTACCAATTATGTTACTGCAGATTTACAGGCGCAACAAAGCATACAGGTTCCGGTGATCATGAGACGGAAAGCAAGCGCAAGAATTTCGCAAAGGATAAATGGCATTGCAGAAATCAAATGTACAGATGTAATAAAAGCAAGAGCATGGTATTATTGTAATGAAATTTTAAGAATATTTACCTTTGTATCCTACACCTACAAAGGAAGGGAGTGTACAGTATATTTCCCTCCCATTGACACGATTAAGGTAAATTCTGGGGGAAGAGGAAATGAGCCAGTATGCGTGGGTTGCGAATGTTTTGATTGTCCGGGTCCGGAACCTATAGACATAAAAATACCACCTCCACCTGTAATACAATCCTGGTGCGCTGATATGCTTGAAAACCGGAATGGCTCCTCAAGAAAATCAAATCTCCCGGGGAAAATCTCTTCCAAGAAAAGAAGGTATGCATCTCAAAGAACATCATCGAGTGATGCAGTCTGCGCCTCTGTTACCGTTCAATTCAGCCAAACCCTCACTATGACCCGCGAAGCTTTCGATGGCACGCTGGAAATATTCAATGGCCATCCTACGGATAAGATGGATTCCTTATCGGTAAATATTTTAATTACTGATGAAAATGGTGTGCCATCGAACGGGTTGTTTGAAATTCAAACCGCCAGTTTAACCAACCTTTCTGATATTGTTGGTAAAGGCGCCATCAATGCACAGGAACGGGGTTCGGTTAAATTCCTTTTCATACCTGAATTAGGAGCTGCGCCCACCGAACCCAAAGTATATAATTTCGGGGGCTCAGTTCGTTACTGGGATCCTTATGCCCAGGCCATTGTAACGATGCCGCTGGCACCCGTGCCTTTAACGGTAAACCCAAGCCCTAACCTGATGCTTCATTACTTTATGGAGCGGAACATTTTGGGTGATGATGCACTGACTTCTCCGGAAGTAGAACCGATGGTGCCGGCAGAGCTGGCCGTGATGGTGGAAAACCAGGGATATGGCCCTGCCGTGAACATGACGATATCTTCTGCTCAACCCAAAATAGTGGAAAATGAAAAAGGACTGGCGATTGACTTTAAGCTGATCGGTTCCAACCTGCAGGGGCAGCCAACAACTTTAGGATTAACCAATATTAATTTTGGCACCATCCCGGCACTATCAACCCGTATCGGTCAATGGTACTTTACCAGTACCTTGCTTGGTAAGTTCTTAAGCTATGAAGCAGAGGTAAAACATGCCAATAGTTTCGGTAATCCTGACCTCAGCCTCGTTCAGGGTGTTAAACTGCATGAACTTACAAAAAGCATTCGTGCCTATGGCGATCTTGATGATGGCATCAATGACTTTTTAGTAAATGATATTTTTGATATCAATGATGTACCTGATATCATTTATTTCTCGCAGGGAAAACGCACTGCTAAAGTATACCCTGCTGCCAATGGCAATTTTACTTCGGCCATTACAGCACCTTCATTTACCAACACATTAAATGTTACAGCTTCCACCAAAGGCTGGAATTATATAAAAATTAACGACCCTGGCAACAACCTATATGAGTTAGTGAGTGTGACCCGGAATGATGGCATTGTTATTCCGCTTAATAATGCATGGCTCACATTTGTTACATTACCTGCAGGAGCGCCTCCGGTGTATGAAAACAAATTCCATTTTGTAGATACATTCGCCACTACTAACCAGGTGAGCTATACTGTAGTTTGGCGTCCTAAAAACCTTGATGTTCCTGAAATTGTAAAACTCACTGGTGCTCCGGCCTCTGTTACAGCAGAGCAGGTAAAAACAATAAGGGTAGTATTTAATAAACCTATTGATCCGGCATCGTTTACATACGAGGACCTTGCGCTGAACCTGCAGAGTAATCCTGTAACACTAAACGCTTCAGTAGTTATAACTCCTGTTGATACAAAAACCTTCGATATTGATCTATCTGCTTTCACTACAGGCTCAGGGTTCTTCTCATTTACAGTGCAGGCTGCCGGTATAACCGATATGGTGGGAACAAAGGGGCAAACAGGTAAGAATATTACATGGACGCAGTTCTTCGATGTTCCGGTTGTGCAACAATTTATTGGTATTCCAGAAAATGTTTCTGCACCATTTAACAAAGTTCAGGTAGTATTCAATATGCCTGTTGATGCAGGAACAATTACTCCGGAAAGGTTCAGCATCAACAGAGAGGGGGTTGCAGTAGGCGGTGTGCTTACAATCGATTCTTTGAGTACAGACAAAAAAACAGTTTATCTATCCGGTTTGCAATCTATTCTTTCTGGTAACGGAAGCTATGAACTGGTTGTTGATGTGCCAAAGATTCGTTCAGCAGATAATGCCTACGGAAAACAAATACAATCTGTAACGTTTGGTATTGATAGTGAGGGACCAGAACTTTCAGAAATAAAAACAAATACTGAAGGTGGTTTAGATGCACAACACATACCTTTTGTTAATATTAAGTTTGATGAAAACGTTAGTGGATTCAATACTTCCGCATTAACACTTAAACATAATGGTGAAGTGTTGCAGCTGCAAATTACTCAACTTTCCAATACAGATCTTCAAACATGGGTTGCTGGAAACTTTGGATTACTTACATACTCCGAAGGAAATTATGAATTTGCAATTGATCTAAGTAAGATTACAGATGAAGCAGGCAATCGCGGAACCGGAATTAAAACGATAACATGGACAGTAAATAGTTCCTCAAGCCTTGTTATCAGCAACCTGAAACTGCTTCCGTATAAAGGTTATTACAATATTGACGGGATCAC
>CAZFGP010000180.1:0-7851 GCA_964518685.1 uncultured Terrimonas sp. | reverse complement strand
AAATACCTGGCAGGGTTTTTACCTGAAAACATTGCGGGTAAACATTCCCAAAGCACTGACAGATGGCGATAATACCTCGGCAAGGAGAAAGTCTTTTCAAACAACTGATATCCTGGTAGATAAAACCGGATTCACCGGATTTATTCAAGCCAATATGGTGGCTGAAGCTTCGGAAAGCGGATGGAGGATCAGTCTTGATACCATTAGGTTGGGCATTATGCAAACCCGGTCTGTTTCCGGTCGCCTGGCAGGTTCCATGGGCGCTCCTTTCTTTACCGACACCAGCAGAATGAATTATTCTTCGAATCTGGCTGTAGGCACCACCGGAAAAGTTGAATACGATTTCCTGATAAATGTACCCAGCGACAAAGACCTTCAAATGAAACTATGGCAGGCGAAGATGAAATTAAACCGATCTTCATTTATCCGTTTCAGCATCAGCACAGCGCGCAGCAATGCAGCAAGATTTGAGGGGTCATTAAGTGGTGAAATCGGATTGAGCGATGGCATCAGCGAAGTACCCGGATTGAGTATGAAAGGCATTAAATTCGAAAACTTTGCTTTCGATACGGAAGACCCGCGGTTCTTTAAATTCAGCCGTGCCAACAGAACAGAGAGCGACGGGCAAATGGTCTTTTCTTTTGCTTCGCCCCAGCATACTGCCGGCGGCTTTCCGCTCAACATTACAGATATTTCCATGAACATGGGTACGGGTGCAGGCGGTGCCATACAGCCACGATTAGGGTTTACGACCGAACTCACGCTTTCTGATCTGGGCTTTAAAGCCAGTTTCGGAATGGATATTGTCGGACAGATGAGTTTGTCACCGCTTGATTTCAGCATCGTAGGCGTGGACGTAAAAGAAATAGGAATTGGATGTGAGTTCAACGGATTCAAGTTAGATGGCCAACTGCAATTCTATAAAGACCATCCAACTTTCGGAAACGGTACTTATGGAAAAATTACCGCCACCCTTCCGATGGGCATTACCGGAAAATTAGAAGCGCGCTTCGGGAATGTGGGAAGAGCGTCGAATCCTTCTTCCTATTATGATTATTGGTATGTGGATGGCCTGATAAAAATCAATCCGGGTATAACTATTTTCAGCGGTTTTGCAATTTACGGATTCGGAGGAGGCGCTTATTATCACATGAAGATGAATACCAAGCCATTGGCTTCGCAGGCGCAGTCCACACAATCCGCGCCCACAGACGGTGGCAATTCAACGGCGACCTATGTGCCCAGCGAAACCACCGGCCTGGGGTTGATGGCAACCGTTTTATTAGGAACTCAACCCAATGCGGATGTTTTCAATATGGATGTTACCCTGTTGGCACAGTTCAGCACCAGCGGAGGATTGGAGGCGATTCAGTTTGAAGGGAACGGTTATATCATGAATCAACTGACCGAAAGGGCAGATGCTCCGCCAATCAGGGCCAATGTTGTTTTTGGTTATTACAACACACCGGAAGCGGAATACGTACAAGGAACCTTTGACGTTTTTCTCAACATCAGAGATGTGATAAAAGGAAAGGGCGAAAACAATAAATTGGTGTCGTCCGAACTATACGCCGGCATAAGCGGAGCCAATGCCGGGCAATGGTGGTTTTATATGGGCAAAGACAGGCCACTGGATCAGCGAAGCGGCTTGTTGATTGACATTCCGGGGCTTACATTAGATGCCAGTTCTTATATCATGGTAGGTCATGGCATTCCTGCCGATCTGCCACCATTGCCTGAGTTTATCAGCAGTGTGCTGAATGAGCCTTCGCAATTGGAAAATCAGTTGACAAGCACCAACAGCAGGGTACGAAGTAATGCAGTCGTGAGTTCAGGACAGGGATTTGCTTTTGGAACCAGTTTTGACCTGAGTACCCAGTTCAACTTCCTTATGTTTTATGCAAAGCTCAGGTTAGTATTGGGTTTTGATGCAAACATTTCTCAAAATAGCAGTCGGGTTTGCGCGGAGACCGGCACCGCGCCGGGTATCAATGGCTGGTATGCACAAGGACAGGCCTTTGCCGGCATCGAGGGTGATTTCGGCGTTGAGGTTGACCTCTTTTTTATCAAAGGAAGTCTCAGCATCCTCAATGCCCGGGCAGCCATTGCCATGACGGCAAAACTTCCCAACCCCAACTATTTTCAGGGAAGGGCCGCTTTTCAATATTCAATTTTAGAAGGCGCTATTACCGGACGTTGTAATTTCAATATGGAATTCGGACAAAAATGCACGGTCGTTTCCAATGACCCGCTATCCGGGTTGTCGTTTATCAACGAGATGAAAATGTCTGATAATTCCGACCCCGTCAATGTGTTCAACGATGTGGTCACTACCTTCAATTTTCCTGTCAATCAGGTTTTGGAAATTGAAGGAGAAAGCAGTGGAGAGCCGGTCATACAGCGATTCAGACCTTATGTTTTTGATTTCAACCTGAAAAAAGACAATCGGAGAGTTTCCGGCGACACCTGGCATGTTACCGACCAAAATTATTTAGCGGTACTCAATTTGAGTGAAGCGATGGAGCCCGAAACAAATTATACAGCTACCATCGAACTACGGGTAAAAGAGTTTTTACCTGACGGCAGAAGCATTGACGTGATGAAGGACGGTAAACTGGCAAAAGAAGTAAGGGAACTTCATTTTATCACAGGCGAACGTCCCGACCATATTTTGGAAGAAAATGTTGTCCGGTCTTATCCTTTGGTCGGACAGGCGTATTACCTGCAGGGAGAGTTAAAATCGGGCGATAAGGGGTATGTCAAAATCAGGCGGCAGGATTATCTTTTCAATACGCAAACAGAAGTAGAAACAGGAAGTGGCGCTCAGGCTACAATATTTCCAGCCTATACACACCGGTTTGTGGCCCGGTTTACGCCTGCAAACGGGGGCGACCCTATAGACAGGGAAATTGTGTATAACAAGTTTGCCGATTTGATTTCCTTTGATGTGCCCACTTTAAGAAATCAGCAAACTTACCGGCTGCAAATTTTAAAAATAACCACTCCCAACAACAATGCCTTCCAATCAGCCCTACAGTCGGGAACGAAAATTCCTCCTTATGAAGTCATCCAAAACGTTGAGAAAAGAGTTTTGGGTACGGTCAAATTATCGGAAATTAATTCGGAAGGGAGAAATGTTGTCGCCAATTATGAAACCAATATGAGTATCCGTAAACAAACTGTTCAAGGCACAGGGGCGGCTCAGGCCAGGGGACAAACTACCGTTCTGTACGAATATGTATTTGGTACCAGCCGGTATAATACTTTCAGGGAAAAGATAGACGGAGTTAGTCTGGGAAATGCCCAAAGAGTGTTATTGCTATTCCGCAAATTGGATTTAACCAGTAAAGAGAGTTTTGATGAATTGGAAGCTCAGAATTCACTGGATAAAGAATCTTTGATACAAATAACTCATCGAAAAGACAGCAGAAATGACGCTTTGCTTTATGGCAATAATACACAATTCAGGCGACTCAATACTTTGATCTCTGATTTTGAAAATGCAAGGGAACTCAATATCCGAACGTCGCCCCCTACGGCAGAATTATCCAGAAGCTGGTCACAATTAAAGATGGTTACCCTGCCCAATAATTATGGGTTGGTCGCTTTCTCTAGGGATGAAAAGGTGCATTATCTCACCCGGTTAAATCCGTCAATAATGAAAATCACGGATAACGCCATTTCTCTTTCAGGATCATTTGAACCGTTGATTCCTTACATACCTTCAAGGGATAGATATGAGGTAGTCAATACCTTAAATGCCGATTATAAAACTTATCCGGCAAATGCTAATCCGGGCAATCAGTTTGCTGGCTCACAAACCACAGACATCGCTTCCCTATTGTCTGTCTCGGCGTCTGCAAATCCGGGAGTTACTTATTCTTTGGTGGATGCCATTGACCCCATTGCCGCCCTTTTCGTCAACAAGATGAAAAACAGGATAAATGGTTATTTAAATGCGACACTCATTTTGAGCGTACCTGTAAGAAATGCCATTCTACCCATTTACACCCGTCTTGATGCACTGACACCGGGTAAGAGAACAGCACTTGCAGGATTGAAGAGTCAGATGGTAACGCCGACGTCCGTCGTCGGTGAGCGGGTATCGTTAGAATTCAATTACCGGATACCTCTGCAAGATGGCAAATGGAAGACCACCAGCACTTATTATAAAGAATACATTTTACAATAAAACTGTATTGACTATGAAATTAAAATATCTCAAAATAGGATTGGTTGTCTGGATGTCTCTGAGTGTAATCGGGGTAAGAGCACAGAATATAGATACTTCCGTTTTTCAACAGCGCGTGGATGATTCGGCCATTGTTCATCTTGCCTTAAAAGCAAAGCCTACGGCAAAAGGCATCTTGCTACGCTGGGCGCCTTCCAAAGCAGGCGGCTGGGTATTGCTGAACAAAACCGGCTATCAATTGCAACGGCGGGAACTGACTGATGCAGGAGCAACCGACTGGGTAGATTTGTCGCCCCGACCTATCCACCCCCGCCCGGTTGAGGATTGGGCAACCTTCGCAAAAGATACAGCAAATGCTTATCCACTGATAGCGGCCCAGGCGATATACGGAAAAAAGTTTGGCAATCAACCCGGAGTTGGTCTGGCGGATAAAGCTGATGAATTAAGCAATCGTTATTCCTTTACGCTTTTATCGTCCGACCTGTCTTTTGAAACCGCAGAATATGCCGGTCTGGGCTTTTTGGATGCAACTGCCGTAAAAGAAAAAACGTATGCTTACCGGATATTCGCAGCGACGCCTTTAAAAAATTATTTTCCTGCCGATACCGGTACCCTTGCGCTGCAATATATAGAACCGGAGATGCAGCCTGTCCCCTATCTGAACAACCCGGAAGAGGGAGAACTCGCGGTTACACTTTCGTGGGATAAGGCTTTTCATAAAAATTTTTTTACGGCATATTACATTGAACGGTCAAAAGATGGCCGGCATTTTGAAAGACTCACCCGGAAACCTTATCTGCAATTTGATAACCCGGCATTGGCCGAAGACAAGAATCAATTTACCTATACCGACTCGCTTACCCGTAACTATGAAGTCTATTCGTACCGGATATTGGGTATTGATGCTTTTGGTCAGATGAGCGCTCCGGGAAATATTGTGACAGGAATGGGAAGGGATAAAACGCCGCCGCCATCTGCAAAAGATGTGAAAGGAAAGATCATGGCGGACGGTTCGGTTGAAATTACCTGGCAGGCAGAGAGATCTGCCGATCTGAAAGGTTTTCTTATCGGCAGAAGTGCGGAAAATTCGCTTTCGGGATTTGAAAGGATTCACGAAAGCGAACTCTCCGTTACAACACGAAAATTTACCGACAAAAATCCGCGTACCGATGCGCCCAACTACTATGTTGTTCTTTCCGTTGATACCGCCGGCAACGCGTCCATTTCCATGCCGGTGCATGTAGGATTTATAGACAGCATGCCTCCTTCTTCACCCAAAGGCCTTGCCGGAAAGATAGACACAGCCGGTGTATTGCGCCTGTCATGGAAGCCCAATCCTGAAAAAGATGTGAAAGGTTACATTGTTTTTTATGCCAACGATTCTACTCATTTTTTCACTGCTGCCAGCAGAGAAGCATTGCCCGATTCTTTCTATATAGATACCCTGTCATTAAGAACTCTTACGGAAGATATTTACTTTAAAGTGAAAGCAGTGGATTTCAATAACAATACATCCGAAGCCTCTGAGGTTGTCAAAGTACAAAAGCCGGATATCATTCCTCCTGTTGCGCCTCAGTTTTCCGACTTTCAGGTAAAAGACAAAGCGGTCGCGCTACAGTGGATACCCAGCAGCAGCGACGATGTGGTAAGGCATGAAATTTACCGGAGGAAATCGGAACAGGATAAATGGGAATTGATTAATACTGTTGCCATGTCTGAAACAGCGAATGCGTTTACAGACACTACTTTTTCGGCCAATACAAAATATCAATACAAGATACAGTCCGTAGATGATGCCGGGTTGAGATCGCCCGAATCGGGAATTTTGAGAATCAAAACCCTGGATAATCTTGTCGGGGAGGTTGCCAAAAAGTTTGATGCTGTATTAGATACAAAGGCCGGAAACGTGCGTGTCAGTTGGGATTTCTCTGATAAAGATGTTGAAAGATGTGTGGTTTATCGCGCGGTAAACGGCGGTTCTTTTCAGACACAGCAAGTGGTTTCGGCTCCGGGAAAACAATATGTGGATAGTAAGATCCAATCCGGAAACACGTACGAATATACATGTAAACTGTTTTATAAGTCGGGGAAGGTAGCTCCTTTCTCAGTTATTAAAAAGATAGTCGTGCAATGATATCTTGATGATAAAACTTCCTTTACCCAATAAAAAAAACAAGATGATTTTAAGAAAACTTACGGGAACCCTGCTCCTCTTATGCACGCTGCAAATTTCACAGGCTCAAATTTTGAAAAAGGTCGTAAAAAGCGCCAAACAAGCATCAGAAAGAACCATTGAAAACAGGGCGGCCAGAGAAGCCTCACAGCGTACGGATAAGGCTATAGACGATGCGATTGGCACAAAAAAAGATAAGCGTAAAAAGAAAGGGGACCAAGCTAAGAACACAGAGATCGGGAAAACTAAAAGCGATGGGAATACGAACAGAACGATTAACGCCAACTCCGATTTTCAACCCGGCACAAAACTCCTGGCTGAGGATAATTTCAATGCTGATCCATTAAACGATTTCCCTCTTCATTGGAATACCAATGCATCGGGCAAGGTGGTAACAATTTCAGGTTCAGACAAGAAATGGATGGAACTGACCACCAAAGGCGCTTTTCTATTTGAAAAAATAAATAAACTGCCTGATAATTTCACGGTAGAATTTGAACTTTTTGTTACCCCGAATTATACTTTTTATGATGCGCCTTTGGTCATCGCTCTGGCCAATATGAAAAACCAAAAAGATTTTTCTATCTGGGAGATATACAGAGAAAACAGGGGCAAAGAAAAAAGAGACGGATTCAGGCTGGAACTACATCCGCAGGGCGCCGGTAGTAATAAACTGGGATATAGTAATTACGAGGTATGGGAAAACGGCTCCAAAGCGTCGGATAATAAAATGGAAGGGTTGAAACCTTTTAACGTAAATAACCCTTCGGTGAAAGTTCAGATATGGAAACAAAATCAGCGAATGCGGGTTTACATAAACGGCGATAAAATATGGGATGTGCCGCGGGCTTTCGATAAAGGAAAAACACTCAATTCGTTTATCCTTGCCCGTTTTGAATCAAAATCTGACAGGCTGTTTTATGTAACCAATTTTAAATTCCTGGGAAGCGAGGAAGACATCCGCTCTAAACTCTTGAATGAAGGAGCCTATTCCACCAATGCCATTTTATTCAATACCGGCTCTGCGGAACTGAAGCAGGAATCCATGTCCATTATCCAGTCTGTTGCAGACGTATTAAAAGAGAACACCAGGCTGACCATCAAGATCACCGGACATACCGATTCAGACGGCAACCCGGCGTCAAACCTGAAACTATCCAAAGACAGAGCGCAGTCCGTCAAGAACGCGCTGGTAAATCAAAACGCTATTTCCGCTTCAAGGATCATCACAGATGGCAAAGGCGACACCGAACCGGTAGCCTCTAACAGCACGGCAGATGGGAAAGCCCAAAACAGGAGGGTGGAGTTTGAGGTGGTGAAGTAAAAGAGAATCAGGATCTATAGCAAGTATGATGGAGCATAAACAAAAAATCCTGCTTCGGGTGAAGCAGGATTTAGCAAAAAAGTTTGTACAGATTCAATTGTTTTAAACAAAACGGCATCTTGAGAACATTTGCTTTCCCATTGGCAAAGTGGTATCTGTACC
>CAZFGP010000179.1:0-7866 GCA_964518685.1 uncultured Terrimonas sp. | reverse complement strand
ATTAGAAAGCTAATCCAAACATTAGTGTCAAAAATTACTTTAACGCTTTTGTTTGTCATAAATTTCTTGTCTTACTATTTCAACCTCTTCGTTTATTGTTCTCAAATCAAGGTCTTTCGTCTTGAAAGTTTTTAATAGTCTTGATAGTTTTGAGTCAATAGCTTCCTTTTCCAACTCTTTGGTTAATTTTATTTTTTGTTTCCTTGGCAGTTGTTTTACCACTGATAGTATTTGGTCAAAACTGAGGTCTATTTGCAATGCTGTTTTCATTATTTCATATTCTTGTGGCTTTGCACGAATTTATAAAAACTTCGTCTATTTTTCATTTTTCTTTATTGCAACGGTCGCACATAGCCTAACGCGAAGATTGATAAACATGTACGCAAGCGATATATAAAAATAACATACGAATGAAATCCTTAGATTCATCGTTTATGGCAGATAGCGTTTCGTTTAGTTCTTTCCTTTTATAGCCACCAAATATTGAACGATTCCATTAACCGAAGAATCTGGTACCGGTGCGCCAAAGGTTTTTTGCATTTTTGTGACGATAGCGGACCACGTTTTTTCGGGAAAATCGGGTTGATTTTGTATATAGGCTGCAGAATGGCAAATCAGACAATTAGTGCTGAAGGCAATATAACCCGGAGCTTCGGGCAAATGGGTAACGTACTCCTTTATATCCGGTGCAGAAGTGGCTTTCGCGTTTACAGGTTCCGCATTCTGTTCCTTACATGAAAACACAAACAAAAAAGAGAAGATCAGAAGGATGCCGGTTAAAACGTTAATATTTTTCATATCTACTCAGCTTTTAAGGGTAAGGTTTCAATTTCGTTGCGCATATAGCCACTGCGGTTCCACTGCTTCAAAGGCTGCGTTTCACCTTCCGAATTGGTGGCCTTTACCAGTAAGGTGTGATCTCCTTTTGCTTCAGGAGCATAGTTGAAACGCCAGCGCCGCCAGGAATATTTACCTAAATCCGGGTCAAGCTGAGCTAACGACCAGGTTTTACCGTTGTCAGACGACAGTTCCACCTTTGTGATGCCAAAACCACCATCGAAGGCAACCCCCTGTATCTCGGTTTGTACGCCGGCTTTAATGGTTTCATTGGGTTCCGGTGATACAAAAATAGACCGTACATCCATCCGGTTAATGGGAACCATATCGGTGGCTAAGGAGTCGGGACTTTCGTTTCCGTTAGAAACATTCTTTGGGATCTTGTATGCATTTTTCATCCAAAACCCTTCGAAAGGTTTATTAAGCACTTCAATATCACTCAACATTCCAATCCAGTAAGTGGCATACCATCCCGGCACTACTAATTTGAGCGGGAAGCCGTTTAATAAGGATAAAGGTTCTCCGTTCATTTCATAGGCTACCATTACCTCTCCATCGTTGGCATGATTGTATTCTAAGGATTTTACAAAATCTGCTATCGTTGCAGAAGGTGGTACATCCAATCCATTAAAACTAACTTCTTTTGAATCTGGTTTTGCTCCTGCTAACGCAAGAATATCCTTTAATTTCACTCCTGTCCATTTGGCATTTCCCATCGCCCCGTTTTTCCATTGACCGCCAGGCACCCGCGGATCAAAAAAACTTCTCGAATTTCCTGAGCACTGGCATAATGCAGAAATTGTATAGGGGGTAAATCTTGTTTTAAGATCATTCATAGAAAGCTCCAAATCTTTAGCAACATTTCCTTTTACCCGTAGGCGAAAAGTGTCTTCCTTAATGGCGGCGGGAAGTCCGGAAAGATGCCAGCGCACAAAAAAAACATTATTAGGGGTGTAATCAAGTTTAAAGTATTTCAATGCCGTTTCCAGATTCGGCGGGCGATCTGTTAATAACAGCATGCTGTCTTTACCCTCTGCTTTTACCCATTGTTCTCCGGAATCTTCAACATCGTTAGTGGCTGGAGATACAGCAGATGTATTACACGAAAGGACAGTAAGAAATAAGACAATGCAAATAGGAAGGGTTTTCATCTGAAATATTTTCTAAAACAAATATAAGGTTATTTTACAGCGATCAGCGATTCAGAACAAATTTCTGTCATTATTCAGGATTGTTCTTTGATGGTTACACTCATTTTTTTTATAGCTTGCAATTGATGTTTAATACTTACAAAACCATAAAGCACGATCATGCAATTTGATAATGACAGAGGGCGCTTCAAATCGTTGGCATACCCGACTTCCATCCCAAAATGGATATATTTTTATAAAGTTGCTCTTTTCTTCGGGATGGCAGCAGGTCTTCTTATCACCCTTGGTATAATTCCCCAAATAGGATTTGGACAAAAACAAAGCAGGATGCAAAGCATTAAACAGGATACTGTAGCGACTCCTTCCATTTTCGAGTTGGGAGAAATAACCATTACCATTCCCAAAAACAGGGATATGATGAACCGAATTACGGCAGGAGAGATGGAATTGTATAATAAAATGGAGGTCTCCAAAGCGCTGGATATGCTTCCGGGTGTGACTTTAACAGCCTCCGGCCCAAGAAATGAGTCTATGGTAACCGTAAGAGGTTTTGATCTTCGTCAGGTTCCGGTGTATATGGATGGTATTCCGGTATATGTGCCTTTTGATGGCTATGTTGACCTGGCGCGATTCACCACCTTCGACCTTTCTGCCATTGATGTTTCTAAAGGATTTTCATCCGTCTTATATGGTCCAAATTCATTGGGCGGGGCCATTAATCTTGTTTCCAGAAAACCTGTTGATAAGATTGAATTTGATGGCGCTGCAGGAATAATCAATACTAATGGCTATCGGGGTAATTTTAATGTTGGGTCAAACCTGGGAAAATTTTATATACAGGGTGGGTACTCCTATTTGCACCGGGATGGGTTTCGCATGAGTTCGGCTTTTTTACCGACAGCATATGAGGACGGGAAAGAAAGAGATAATTCCTATCGGTCGGACAAAAAATACAGTTTAAAAATTGGCTGGACGCCCAATGCCCGGAATGAATATGTTTTGGGTTTTATCAAGCAAATAGGTTCAAAGGGTACGCCGGTGTATACCGGCAATGACACCTTGAATTCGTTGTTAAAAAAACCCAGATTCTGGCAGTGGCCGGAATGGAATAAAGAAACTTATTATTTCATTTCCAGAACCAATTTAGGAAGTAATCATTATATCAGCAGCAGGTTCTATTATGATATCTTTAAAAACTCGTTGTTCAGTTATGATGATAATACGTATGCAACCATGAATAAACCTTCCTCATTTAAAACCTGGTACAACGATTTCAGCTATGGGGGAAGTATAGAATATGGAACAACGGCAATAAAAAATCATACCTTAAAGGCTGCGCTGCATTATAAAAAAGATGTTCACCGGGAAAATGATTTGGGAGAGCCCATACAGCATTTTTTAGATCATACCATAACCATAGGTGCTGAGGATTCCTACAAGATTGGTGAAAAGCTGGTTCTGGTACCGGGTATAAGTGTGAGTACCCGAAAGAACACCAGGGCTGAGGAATATAATAGTACTACCGGGAAGATATCTCCATTTGCGGGCGCAAAAACAAGTGAAGCCTTCAATGGGCAGACCGGATTATTTTATTACTTTAAAGAGAAGCAAAAAGCAGGCGTTGTTTATTCGCACAAAACGAGATTTGCCACTATTAAAGACCGGTATTCCTACAGGTTAGGTACGGCTATCCCTAATCCTGATCTGAAACCTGAAACTTCAGATAACTTTGAACTGAATTATTCAGGCAATTATTCTAATCACATTGCCTTTCAGGCTGCTTTATTTTATAGCCGTATCGCCAACAGCATTATGAGTATAAATAATGTGGAACCGGGAAGATCGCAGATGCAAAATGCAGGGAGAGCTGCATTTTTGGGGGTCGAATTAGCCCTGGATTACCATATAGCCAATAACTTTCTCATGGGTGTTACCTATAGTTATATTCAAAGAAATAACCTGACCCGGCCCAGTCTTCATTATACCGATGTCCCCGCCATTAAGGTATATGGATATCTGCAATACCAGCCTCTATCCACCACCCGTTTCATAATAAGTTCGGAGTATAATGCCTCCAGATTTAGTACCAGCTATGGAACAAAAGCCGGAGATTTTAATCTCATCAATGTGATTGCATCGCAAAAGCTGTGGAAGTACCTGAGTGCAGAAGCGGGGTTGAATAATATTTTTGATAAGAATTACAGCCTGGTGGAAGGATTCCCCGAAGAGGGAAGGAATTTCTTTTTCACCCTTCGCTGGTCGCTTACCAATCCTGGAAATTAAATTTTAAACCATTATTCCTCTGCAAATGTCTGTTTCCAATCGTATCACCCGTTTATTTGATATTCAATATCCTATTATTCAGGCGGGGATGGTATGGACCAGTGGCTGGAGGCTGGCTTCGGCAGTGAGTAATGCCGGAGGGCTGGGACTGATAGGAAGTGGCAGTATGTATCCTGAGGTTTTGAAGGAACATATTCAAAAGTGCAGGGCTGCTACCAACAAACCTTTTGGGGTAAATATTCCTTTGTTATATCCTGATATTGAGCAGCATATTCAAACAGTAATAGATGAAAAAGTACCCATTGTGTTTACTTCTGCCGGGAATCCGGCAATATGGACGGGAACTTTAAAAGCACAGGGTATTATAGTTGTTCATGTGGTGAGTAGCAGTCGGTTTGCGCAAAAAGCAGAAGCCTCCGGATGCGATGCGGTAGTAGCTGAGGGGTTTGAGGCAGGCGGACATAATGGTCGTGAAGAAACCACCAGTATGATTCTGATACCTGCAGTTTGCGATCATGTAACCATTCCTGTTATTGCCGCAGGAGGGATTGCCACAGGGCGTCAGATGCTTGCCGCAATGGTATTGGGGGCCGAAGGGGTTCAGATAGGAACGCGGTTCGTAGCCAGTTTGGAAGCCTCTTCTCATATCAACTTTAAAGAGGCGGTTGTAAAGGCAAAAGAGGGAGATACGGCTTTGACCCTAAAAAAACTGGTGCCGGTGCGGTTATTGAAAAATCCCTTTTATGAACAGGTGCAGGTTGCCGAGAACCGCGGCGCTGAAGCAGAAAGTCTGAAAGCAATATTAGGAAGAGGCAGAGCCAAAAAGGGGATTTTTGAAGGCAATCTGAATGACGGTGAATTGGAACTGGGGCAGGTGAGTTCAATGGTTACAGCAATACTTCCTGCAGGTGAAATCATTAAACAAATTTATAGTGAATTCGAAATGTCAGGTCGTAGTCGGGGATGGATTTCATAAAAAGGATTTATAATATGATCCTTTCTTTTTCTTAAAATCTTCTTCCTACCGGTTCCTTCTTTTTTTTTGACCTTTTTGAGGAATATCCAATTTGCCTTCTCTAACCGGTTGTACTATCGGCGCCTGTCCATCCTCCAGTTTGAAGGTGAACACCTTATCAATGTGCACCCATTGTCCGTTTTCCCATTTAAATCCCTCGTAGTCGCCATCCGGGATATATGTAAATTTCTTTCCGGGCTGATTGTTTTCCGAAATAAGATGATCATAGATGATAATGCCCATTTCATCATCGTATTTAATACTGCCGTTACCATCCTTCTTGTATTCGATGGCAAACCTTGCCTGTACCGGTTTGCGCACACTGTCTCTCGCAAAGCTAAAGAAAGGACCTCCAAAAACAGGACGATGCTCCTGATCAAAAGTCAGGATTTCAATGCGTTTTTTTGTACTTCTAAAGTTGTTCTCATCGTACCCCAAAAGGGTATAAAACTTTTTTCCTTTAAAGGCAGTTTCAATTATCCGGTAATAAATAGCGCCTACCCATTCCTGATTATTGGTTACCGCATTTTGTATATCCTCAATTTGCGCTGTCTTATCAATCAGAGGAAAGAGTTTCAGAGAACCATCTTTTGTATTTATCTGAATAGCACCATGCCTGCGAAAAGCAGTTTCATCATACATTAATTGCCAGGTGAAAATACGAAAACTACTATCGGGAGCGTAAATCCTGGAGATGGTTTGTAAAGAATCAAAGGAATAAGAAAAAGAATGAGGTTCCTTTAATGCCTTAACTAATAACCGGGTGAATATACTATCAGCTTCGGTTCTATCCGCTGTTTCCCGCCCGTTAACAATGTCATAGGCGTATTGTTTCATAGACTCCTCATGGTCAGACATGGTAGACAGAAAGGAAACTTTGCCGGATTGGGCAAAAGCAGGTTGCTGGATAATTAACCCTAAAATCAGAATATATAAGGAAAGAGGTTTCATTAATGGTGAAAAGGTAAACCACGAATTTACAAACATTGCTTTGCTTGAACGATACCCGGCAGTATTTAGTGTTTAAAGTTTTGGTAAAACAGAATTCGGGATACGAATTTCGGGCTTCAGGAACGGTAAATGAAGGCGTTTAGGTTTATCACCCTGGGGGGTGAAAAATGAGAAAAAGCATTCACAACTCGCTATTTACCATCGTCTGCCTGCCACTACAGCTCAGGTTCCTGCTGGCTGAGACAATGGAAACTGCCCAGACCCCAAATCAGATCGGTAGAGTCAATACCCATTACCTTCCTTTCCGGAAAACAATCCTGAATGATCTGCAGTGCTTTTTCATCCAGGTTGCAACGATAGGTTGGCACCACCACCGCCGCATTAGAAATATAAAAATTGGCGTAAGAAGCCGGGAGACGCTGGTCTTCATAAATTACCGGCTCTGGCATAGGTAATTCAATGATATTAAGTTGTTTCCCATTTAATAAACGCATGTGTTTCAGTTCTCTGAGATTAGTCTGAAGCGGCTCATAATTTTCATCCGATTTATTTTCTTCAACAACCGTTAACACCGTGTCTTTATTTACAAATCTTATGGTATCATCAATGTGTCCGTCAGTATCATCGCCTGCAATTCCTTCGCTAACCCACAGTATTTGTTCTACTCCATAATAGTGACATAGATAATCTTCAATTTGCTGCTGGTTGAGATGAGGATTTCGGTTAGGGTGGAGCAAACATGCGGTGGAAGTTAACAGGGTCCCGGCGCCGTTAAATTCTACTGATCCGCCTTCCATAACGATACCCGGGTGAAATACCGGAATATTATATTCATTTGCTATCAGGGTGGGTATTTGATCATCCAGGTCGTAAGGCGGATATTTATTTCCCCAGGCATTATAACCCCAGTCAATTACAACTTTTGGATAATCTGATTTTGGATTGATTAAAAATGCCGGGCCATGATCGCGGCACCAGGCATCATTGGTAGGAAAGAGAAAGAATTGGATTTGATTCATATTTACCTCTGCATTTAGCAAATGGCGGATAGCAAAGGATTTCATTTCCTCATCGTTCACATTTATATGCACTTTTTCACCTTCACTAACCGCCTTAATGAATTGCGCATATTGAGGATATATCGAATTTAATTTCCCTGGCCAGGAGGCTTCTTTGTGAGGCCAGCTCAACCAGGTAGTAGTATGCGGGGCAAACTCAGCCGGAAAATAATAGCCCAATTGTTTAGGGGTTTTAAATTGAGGTAGACCGGGTGCGTGAATGGCGCTGTCTGTTTGTTGCATAGTATAAAAAGAGAGAACAAAAAAGTAATTAAATGAATAAGGTATAAAGGCCTGAATGGATATTAATCGGTTTTATTTCAGAACTCATCAATAAATCGTTTTGTAATGGGTTGGTAGCTGTCTATTCGTCGGTCGCGCAAAAAAGGCCAATGGGTACGGTATTGATCTGTTTTTGAAGTATCCAGCGTAAGTACTTTTACTTCCTCGACATCGTGAGAGGCCTGATATAAAAGGGTACCAAAGGGATTAGCTACAAATGAGCCACCCCAGAATTTCATGGCGCCATTTTGTTCAGCGCCTACACGGTTTACGCTAACCACATGCACCC
>CAZFGP010000178.1:0-7891 GCA_964518685.1 uncultured Terrimonas sp. | reverse complement strand
CTGGGTGATGAAAAATTTGTTTTCATCAAAGGATCGCTGCACAGAAAACACCTTAGCAGCCGTGTCGCCACTGAAATTTACTTTCCAATTTATATCGGGTTCAGAATAAATAAATGCTTCTTTTCTTGCCATCGCCGCAATACTACTGGAATCGCGAACCTGATTCCACCTAATTACATTTCCATATATCGGGAAAGCACTCCTTTCTGCCATATATGCCTCATTGTAATCGTCCCACATCCAACCCTTTCCCCAGCCAGTGGACCTCCAGTTC
Source organism: uncultured Terrimonas sp. (assembly GCA_964518685.1). GTDB lineage: Bacteria > Bacteroidota > Bacteroidia > Chitinophagales > Chitinophagaceae > Agriterribacter. Next base: position 7,617 of record CAZFGP010000178.1, on the reverse strand, counting down.
GCAGTGCTTATAACAATCTTTCCTGATTGTTTTCTCAAAAAATCAAAAGTGGGCTGATGGCCAAAGTCCGGGTGTAAAAAAGTTGGATCACCGGTCGGAATAATAAAAAGTGTGTCTCCTGTTCGTTTATATTTCAACCCTACAATACTGTCAGGCAGATATTTGATACCGGCATACAGAGTAATTATTTTTACATTACTGGCAGGAACAAAATATTTGTCTGGTTGATAATTATAAATGAACTTATTTTTCTCTACATCAAATACAGAGATTCCGGTATGCGCCCCCATAAAAACCGGATCGCTGAATAATTGCGCCGAAGCTATTTTTTGAATCCTGTGAGAAACAGAACAAGAAAAAAGAATTGATTCCAGCGATAGCAAAAAAATGATCCTTTGTAATACGAGCATAGATGTAAAGTGGTTATTCAGGTAACAATATCATGAAGTTAGTACAAAGCGACTAATAGAGAGGTGTGTCAGGGGGTAAAAGAGTGGAGGCGGGCAGCGGGGAATTTAGCCTGAATGTTATATACACTTTTTCCGCAGTCTGACCCTCCTTCGTCGGGTACAGGCCGCAGGCATTTTGCGTTTTTCCCATTTTCAAATTTGCAGTCAACTCCTTTCCTGCGCCCTCAACCAGCGTTCGGGAATTTCATTACTGCTTGCCTGAACATAATCCTGATAAGAGCAGGCTATGTATGACTTATCAGGCAATTGCATCCACCAGCGCCCGGTTCTTTTACTTTGTAGAAATACGGTATCAATTTCCGCAAATGCTGTATTAAACTCTATGAAATTATCTCTTTCAGCCAATAATGATTCTTGTTTACCCTGCCATCTTCCGTCAACAAAATACCACATCATTTGCGCAATTTGCTTTGCTGTTAACTGCTGAATATCATTTTCAACCGTGTATCCGTAAAAACCTATTGAATTTAACTCCCGGCTCATTCCGGCAAAGCGGGTGAGTGTACAGGCTTGTTCACCATCCAGTCCGTTTGGAGACAAATAATTAGAAGGTGCAATGCCATATTGCAAAGCGGCAATATCAATACTGAGCATATTGGAGTTACGCAAAACCGGCTCCATTTCATCCAGATGCTCTTTTACAATTCCTAACCGGTAACAGTCAAATCGAAGTTTATCGAGGGTTTCCAGCATATGAGGATCAGTGAAATAACTCTGAAATCCAATTTGATTAAAATGCCTGACGAAATTGGGTTCTGCGGTCAGCATTTCCATCAAAAAATTTGTGCTCCGAAGAGGGTTGTTTGTATTCAGATCAATCAGGCCGTCAATGACGGTAACTTCAATGATTCGATTCAAAACTTTATAGGAATCATATTGTGCCAGTGTCAGATCATGACTGCCTCCTAAGATAATTACCGTTTTATCAAAATGTAATAATTCACTTACAACAGTCCTTAGCGCTGCATAGGTATCAGCAAGCGTAGCGCCTTGCTTAATGTTCCCCAAATCAGCGATGTTAATATCCTTGTGCCAATAATACAATTCGTAAAACCGATTGCGAATAACGTCAGGTCCTGCTGAATATCCTGTACCATTTTCTCCCCTTTGTTCCCCACAACCCACTAATATAATATCGGCAGCATCCAGATCAGGCAATTCTTCTTCATAAACTGCAATTTCTTTACCAATCTGCCTGTCCCGGTAGCCTTCATCGTGCGAGAGATGGAAGCGGTTTACCGGATTTAAAAAATCAATGATGTTCAGCAGGTCACTCATAGCAATGATTTTTACAAACCTACTGGTTCTATAGCAAAAATCAGAGCAGAAAATTCTAACAACCTGTGAAAAAAAATTATTCCCTGGTAAAAACCCTTAGTAACCTTTCGGAAATAGCCTTTGTAGCTAATCCCACTATTTTTCTATAAGGCAGACAAGGCTTCCAGGATACGGATGCCTGCATCTTTTTTTGAATCGGGTATGGCGGCGCTATCCTTGTTTTCAAACCTGTCTTTGCTCCATTGCAGGACGGATTTCATCTGGGGGTAATTTGAAATTTGCTGATTCAGCCATTCCAGCGCTCTTTCCCTTCCGCTCTTTTTTTCAATAGCCCAGGCGGAGATGAGGGCATTGGAAGGTATAAAGTTTCTTATAGTATTCTCTATACTTGGGGTAAACTGAATGATATGGTCTAACTGCTTTTCTCCGCCTCCTTTCCTCAATTTCTGATTGCATACGTATTCCATCCAGTCTTCCAGCCGGCTGTCAATCTGATTTTCGTAAGGCTTACCCACCCCTAGGTTTTCGGGCCATAATCTGGACTGGCTGATAAAGTTGAGCGCTTTTTTATAATTTTTTTTCTGCATTTCCTGAATTGCAAGCATCAGTTTCGCCTCACGATACAGCAACTTCCCTTCGGTTGCTCCTTCAAAAGGAATGATATTAATTTGGGTTAACAGGGCCTCTGCTTCCCGGTATTTTTTGTTCAGCATCAGGGTTTTTCCATGCAACATTCCCATAATATACTGCTCCGGGTGTGCTTTATAAAATGGGGTGGTAATAACCAGGGCTTTTTCCACCTGCCCCCGGGCTATATAATATTCGGCAAGTAACTTCTGATACCTCCACTGAGCAGGATCCAGAGTTACTGCTTTTTGCAGATCTTTAAAGCTTTGGGCCTCATCACTATCTTTGAAGATGGTTGCACGGGTTGCATAAAACGGGGGATAAGAAGGACCTTCACCGCAAGATAGCAACAATTGCCTGGCCTCTATAACCCGGTTTCGGTCCTTATAAATCAATGCAAGCTGATATTTTAAGAACCAATCGTCTTGTTTTTTTAACAAATGCTCAAGCACCATTCCGGTTTCAGAGCGAAACAGAAAAACCAGATTGGGGTTGATAGAGGCGGTTTGTACCTCCTGGTTTTGTAGAAAAGCCTTCCAAATAGCAGATTCGGCGCTTTCGGGACTTAGGGAAAACACTTCCAGGGCTTTGTCAGGATATCCGGCATTGTAGTACCATATTCCCAGTTCTGAATACGTTTCAGCCGGCAATTCGTTCCTTATCAGCGTGGTAAAACTATGCCTGGCTGTCTCATTGGGCTGCCATAAAAACTTTTCAAATCGGACAAAATGATTGATGGGGTCGTAGGATAAGATGGTTTCAAGTGTTTCATCTGCCTGTTGCTTTTCCTCTTTGTTTCGTAAAGCAGCCGCCTTTAACATCAGAGCATCTATATTATAACGGTTGTAATCAACTGCCTTCTCGGCATATACGATTGCCTGATCAAAATGTTTTTCCCGGCTGTATAGTCGGCTTAATTCAGTATAGGCTGCACTCCTGAATTCAGGAGTAAGTGCGGCAATACTAAATCCATCTTTTGCATCGGTAAAGTTTCCCATAGCGGCGTTGATAACGCCATAATAATAATTGGCGTCACCCGCATGAGTATCAATACTTAGCGCTCTGGTTGCCCAACTTAAAGCGTCTTTATAACGCAGGTTACGAACCATCAATTCCGCCATTTTTACCAGGGCAGGAAGATAATTGCTGTCCTTCTTCAGCGCTTCGCTAAGCTTTGCCTCGGCCTGATCGAATATTTTTTGATCCATGTATTCCTTTCCCTGCACATATAAACCGTAAACTGTAGTCCAGTCGAAATTTTGCGGAGAAGCAGATGGACGGCTCAGCCGACCGAAATCCGGATCACTATGGTAAATTAATTTGTCCGTGCCTAACTTTGCTACCAGATCGTCTCCGCTTGCAGATACAGCTATCGAATCTGCAAATACTTCTAATGGGGAAAGATTTATTGTTCTGCTGTAAATTATTTTATCTCCTGTTTTTACAACCAGGTTTTCATTAATCTTTTGGGCTGCTGAAAAATATATTTTCAACATGCCTTGTTCGTATTTCAAATTGAGTGCACCATACCGATTAGCCTTACCGATGCCATGCGTTTTAGAAACCGGATACCAATATTCCTTCCAGGTATCTGTGGTATAAGGCGCAAATCCAATATGCTTAAAGGGAGTGAAACTGCTTCCGGAAGAGTTTTGATTAAAAAGCCGTCCGGACTGGATTTCCACATATTGTCCATCCGTATCGGTAAGTAATTTTTCCCAAATCATGCCTTGTTGCGATAAACCCCATATCCAGATCTTTCTGCCAGCCTTGTCATCATAGGTTCCATACCGTACCATACCGCGGTGGTCATCGTGCCAGTATGCGCCAAAAAAATCTGCCGGCTTTCCAAATACGTGATATGACTTGGGTCCGCCAAAATCATTCTGTTCATAAAAATTGATATTTTTCCCGTTGGTTTCGTTTACCGGCCAGGAGGCATCTTCCCCATTGTGACCAATATATTTTGTTCCCGGAAATATAAACTCAAGATTTCCCTTTGCTTTTACACCTAAATTCATCCAATGGTAATATGGCTGCTCAAGCGGCGTGGAATTGTACCAGAATGATTGGGTCGTAAAATAAGCTTTATCCTTTGGCAGATTGATTTCAATACGCCAGTTGGTTCGGGTAAGCAAATCCAGTACTCCGATAATACAACTGGCACTTCCGTCCGGATTATTACGGGTAATGTAATCCACCGGAGTGGCATTGGAAGGAGTATGACCGATAATGCCGTAATTGGGCTCTAATCCACCGCTTGTCCAGGGACCACGCATGGCTATATCCCTGAACTTTACAGTGTGGTTATAATAAATAAATGATTGCTCTGATTTTTTTTCGATTGCAGCCCAGATTTTTCCGCCGATTTCGGGAGTAATCAATACTTTAATATAGTCGTTTGCCAGTTCAACAATCTTCCATTGTTTATTTTCAGCTTTATCTGTAAAACCATCGAACCTAAAATAAGGATATACCGGTGAGAGCAGAGGCATTGGATTGGGGTCGGAGAACCCATAGGTTGGAAAAGTTTGCAGGTATTCCTTTACCGTAGCGGATTGCTGGGCGCTGCCGGAAAGAAAAAAGCAACCAGAAAAAAAACAAAACAATAACGTTCTCATGAGAATTTGATTAAGAGTTTAAAGATATGGAAAACAAGGGTATCAAACAGAGCTGGTGGTTGGTAAACTTCTCTTTCCTTACATTTGTCACTAAAGCCTAAATTTATCGGTTCGGCAAAATCTATATTATCTAATCCCATTGAATATCTCAAAGGGGTGGGCCCGCTGAAAGGAGATCTGCTCAGAAAGGAGTTGAATATATTTACTTTCCAGGATTTATTAGAACACTTCCCTTATCGGCATATTGATAAAACAGAGGTAAAAAAAATCAATATCCTTTCGCCCGAATTGGATTTTATTCAGGTTGCGGGAAGAATTGTGTCCTGCGAGATAATAGGAGAAAGAAGGGGCAGGCGGTTGGTGGCAGAACTGAAAGACGACACCGGCTCTCTGGAACTCATCTGGTTTCAGGGAATTAACTGGATACAGAAGAACATCCATGTTGGTCAGGCTTATCTCGTTTTTGGAAAATTGTCTTATTTCATGGGTAATCCACAGATTACCCATCCGGAGATAGAAGTGCTGACTGCTGAATGGAAAGAAAGAAAAAATCATCTGGAGCCGGTTTATCCCGCAACTGAAAAACTTAAGGCTAAAGGATTGAATGGGAGACAAATTGGAAGGCTGGTTGCTACTTTGTTTGAGATGTTGCGGGAAAACGATATTCCTGAAAATATCCCCGAGAATATTCTGTTGGAGTTTCGGTTTTTACCTCGATTTCAGGCGTTCAAAAATATTCATTTCCCCGTCACACAAGAATCCTTTGAAAAAGCATTAACCCGGTTGAAATTTGAAGAATTATTTCTGGCACAGGTTCGGTTAGGATTAATACGTTCGGGTCGCCATCGGTATTCAAAAGGAATTATATTCAGTCAGGTTGGAGATCTCTTTAACAGCTTTTATAAAAATTTTCTGCCTTTTGAATTAACCGGAGCTCAAAAAAGAGTATTGAAAGAAATCAGGCAGGATACCGCAAAAGGATATCAGATGAACCGTTTGCTGCAGGGTGATGTTGGTAGTGGAAAAACTATTGTAGCATTGCTTTGCATGCTGCTTGCCGCCGATAATGGTTTTCAAAGTTGCATGATGGCGCCAACAGAAATCCTTGCCAGGCAGCATTACGAAAGCATCAGCAAGATGCTGAAGGACATGCCGGTGAAAATTGATTTGCTCACTGGGTCTACTCCAAAAGCCAGGCGGAGGGCGATTTTATCTAAAGCAGCAGATGGAACCCTTCATATCCTTACCGGAACGCATGCATTGATTGAAGAGGAGGTGCAATTTCAAAGGCTGGGATTTGCGGTAGTAGACGAGCAACATCGTTTTGGGGTGGCGCAACGGGCAAAACTGTGGGAAAAGGGGGATACCCCTCCCCATGTACTGGTGATGACAGCAACTCCCATACCGAGAACCCTGGCGATGACAGCCTATGGAGACCTCGACTATAGTATAATGGATGAGCTTCCTCCTGGAAGAATACCCATCACTACTATACACCGCTATGAAACGGCAAGGTCGCAGGTGATGGATTTTATAAAAACTGAAATTCTGAACGGTAGACAGGCTTATATTATTTTTCCGTTAATTGAGGAAAGTGAAAAAATGAACTATGAAAACCTGATGAAAGGGTATGAAAATGTGAAAGCGTATTTTCCTGAGCCTAAATATCTGATTAGTATGGTACACGGGAAAATGAAAGCTGTTCAGAAAGATACTAATATGCAAAGATTTGTACAAAATGATACGCAGATTATGGTGTCTACAACAGTTATTGAGGTGGGCGTAAATGTGCCTAATGCTACTGTAATGGTGGTAGAGAGCGCTGAGAAGTTTGGACTTTCCCAACTCCATCAATTGCGTGGAAGAGTTGGCAGAGGCGGGGAAAAAAGCTATTGTATTTTGCTCACAGGAAATAAATTAAGCGCAGAGGCAAGGGAAAGATTGAAAATAATGTGTGCCACTAACGATGGTTTTGTTATTGCAGAAAAAGACCTTGAAATCCGTGGCCCGGGCGATATTGAAGGAACCCGACAAAGCGGTAGGTTGAATTTTAAATTAGCCAGTATCGTTCAGGATAAACAGTTGTTAAATTTAGCCCAAAAACTAGCACAACATATTATAGATGAAGACCCTGAATTGAATTTATCAGTTAACCTCGCGTTAAAAAGCTATCTTCAGGAACAAAAAGGACAAACCCAATGGAGCAGGATCTCGTAAATCTATAATTAGAAAGTAAATTCGCTGTTATATCTGTACATTAAATAAGAAACCTCGATTGAAACCTAATTCCCACATAATTTTTATTTTATTTCTTTTCAGTTGTCTGGCCTTGCATGCCCAGCAGGCAGTTCAGTTTACCGAAAACAAAGGACAGTGGCCCAATAGCGTATTGTTCAGAGGAGAGATTAATAACGGCGCTTTTTTTCTTCAAAAAAATGGCTTCACGGTGCTGCTGCATAATGAAGATGATATGCAAAAGATATCAGAAAGAATTCATGGACATGCTGATGAGAGGAAAGCCGTTCATACGATTAGCAAAAGAACTGCTTATCCACGTCCCTCACCGGAAGAGAAAACAGATGCACCTGAAAATGTAGTTCTGCGATCTCATGCTTATACCA
>CAZFGP010000177.1:0-7967 GCA_964518685.1 uncultured Terrimonas sp. | reverse complement strand
ACTGCCGGATTGGGAGGAGTATGGGGTAAGGTTGATGAAAAAGAATCTGTCAAAACGATTCTAATGGCTTTAGAAAATGGTATTACTCAAATGGATACAGCTCCCGCTTATGGAAATGCAGAGGAATTGTTGGGATATGCGTTGCAGCAATGGAAAGGAGCTAAACCAACCATCAGCACTAAGGTAGGCAGATTAAGAACCCATTCGGCAAATCACGGTCTTTATGATTATAGCGCCGAAGGTATGGTTAAGAGCGTAGAACAAAGCCTTAAAGCCTTGGGTGTGGAGGTGATAGACCTGCTATTCCTTCATGAACCGGCGGCAATTCCCGATAGGTCAAGGACACCCGAAATAGTGAAACAAATGCTGGAATTCAAGCGGAAAGGATATGCCCGGAAAATTGGAATAGGCGGTAACCTCCCTGAGTGGTTTTTCCCTTATGCTATCGGAGCCACTTTTGACGTTATGATGGAATACAATCGCCTGGATGCCTGTTGCCAGGATGCTCTGAAAGACAGCCTTCCTCATTCAACCCGTCAGGGTATGGAGTTTTATGCCGCCAGTCCATTACATATGGGACTATTAGGGAATCGTTTTGAATCGTTTATTAGTTCTCCGCCAGGCTGGTTAGAAAAGTCGGCTATTGAAAAAGCTAAACTGCTAAAGAAAATTGCGGATCAAAATCAGATGGAGCTGCATTCACTCGCTATTCGTTTTTTATATACTATAAAAGAAGATATTAAAATCGTAATAGGACCTTCTGACCCCAACCAGTTGAATCATCTCATTGATGATATCGGGCTGGGTGCATTACCGGAGCAGATGGTAGAAGACATTATAAATTTATAGGTTGCAAAACTAAATTAGATTTCTATGGAAATCATCGAAAAAGAGACTTTTAATATCAGGAAAGTGGAAATCCGGGCCCTGGAGCCGGTTAAGGCAATAACTCCTTTTGAGGATGCCACTATGGGACCTTTTGAAAACATGAACTTATCACTGATTACAATAACTGATAGTGAAGGGTACACAGGAGAGGCGCCCATTTTAAGAACGTATATCAATATTCTGGAAAACTGTATCCTGCCTATTTTGTTGCATAGTCCAAATATTACCTATAAAGAGTTGTATCCGCAACTATACTGGTCAATTCGTAATGAGGGATTTCGGGGACAGGCCTCGGCTATATTAGGGCAACTGGATCTGGCGCTTTACGATCTGGCTTCCCGGCGTAAAGGCAAACCTCTGCATGAATATTTAGGCGCATCCCGTAACTATACAGGAATGTACGGTAGCGGTTGCGGAACGAATTATTCGTATAAAGAACTGGAAAAAGAAATCCATTTTTTTCTGGAACGGGGTATAGATTGCATAAAGATTAAAGTTGGAAAAGACCATGGCACCGCCATGATAGAGGATGTAGAAAGGCTGAAATTTGTCCGAAGTTTGGTCGGTGACAAAATATTGATCGCCGCAGATGCAAATCAGGTTTGGTCTGTGGATGAAGCGCTCCAGTTTCTGCGTAAGACCGAGAATGAGCAATTGGCATGGTTTGAGGAGCCGGTGCATTCCGCTTCTTTAACCGACATTGAAGCGTTATGCAAAGAGACCAGGGTTAATATTTCCTTTGGCGAATCAGAGAGGAGTGGAAAAGTATTCCCAGCATTGGTAAATGCGGGAGTTCGGCATTTGCAGCCTGTGCCTTATAATCTCAGTAGCATTCAGGAGTGGATGGAGGTAAGGGATATTGCTGAAAAAGCCGGTATATCCTTTACCTCCGGAGGTTACACGCTATATACGTCCTCATTAATGGCTATTGGTCCGGAAGCATTTAAGGTAGAATATCTATATACCTTAATGGGTATGTTGGAAATTTATTTTTCGATCTGCCCAAAGTTGGAAAAAGGTAAATTTATACTCCCGGATATTGAAGGATTACCTGTTCGAATAGATTGGGATTATTGGGAAAGAAAAAATAAGATAGTAATGAAAAAAAACTGGACGGCTGAAAATGTGAAGAAATATACGCCCGGAGTATTATTATAACGTCATCGTAACGACCCATCCTTACAGTGAACATTACCCTTACCTATATAGATTATTTTGTACTTCTTGTATATGTAATATTCCTCTTGTTCGTGGGGTTTTATTTCAGTCGGAAAAAGAAGAACAAAGACGATTTGTTCTTAGGCGGAAGGAATCTTACCTGGTGGCAAATCGGTTTTTCAATTTTTAGCGCTAATGCCGGTCCCATGATGTTAGTAGGGTTTGCGGGCATTGGGTATACCCAGGGTGTGGTTGCGAGTAATTTTGAATGGCTCGCCTGGCTCTTTTTACTACTGCTGGCGATGGTTTTTATTCCGCATTACCATGCAACGAAAATCAGCACTATGCCGCAATTCCTGTTGCTTCGATACGGAAAAAGGTCCTACCGGTTTTTAACCTATTATAGTCTGTTTTCTATTTTAGTGGTTTGGCTTGGCGGATCTTTGTATGCAGGTGGCTTATTGATTTCACAGATATTTGGCTGGTCCTTATTGCAGGCCATGGTTATTGTAGCCATAATTGCTGCCAGTTTTACAACAATGGGCGGATTAAAAGCAGTGGTTAGTACCGGCATTTTTCAATCTGTTATTATTATATTCACTTCCATTCTTCTCACTTTTCTAGCCTTAAAAAAAATAGGCGGTATAGAACAATTGATTCAGGGTGTGCCGTCATCGCACTGGAAATTATTCCGTCCAGCTACTGATCCCGAATATTCCTGGATCGCTATTGTTCTCGGCTATCCGGTTGTGGCTATTTTTTACTGGTGTACAGATCAGACTATTGTTCAGAAAGTATTGGCAGCAAAGAATATCAAAGAAGGGCAATATGGCGCCGTTTTTGTTTCGGCGCTAAAAATAATCATGCCCCTTATATTTATTTTTCCCGGTATCATGTGTTTTGTATTGTTTAAGGATATCGCTCATCCGGATAATGCCTATATGACGATGGTAAAACATCTGATGCCTCACGGACTATTAGGGCTGAGCGTATCTGCTTTGATTGCTGCACTAATTGATACGGTGTCTTCAGGCTTGAATTCCTTTTCTACGGTGTTCACGCTGGATGTAGTACAACCGGTAAAAAAACTTAGTGAAAAGCAAATCCGTTTTACAGGACGTATCATGACTGTACTGGCTGCCGCGGTTTCGTTATTTATAGCCATGCTGTTTTCCTGGTCTGGAAAAGGTTTTTTTGATTTAACCCAGGGGTTAGCCTCTATTTTAGCTCCGCCCTTGTCAGTCGTATTTCTTGCCGGTGTGTTGTGGAAGAAGGCAAATAATACGGCTGCTGAATGGGTTCTTTTTGGGGGAGGATTACTCTGTGCTTTCCTGGGGGTCTGTCATATCCTCAACTTTCCGTACAAAGGCTTTTGGCCGCATTTTCTCCTGCTTTCTTTTTATACATTTCTGGCATTAGCCCTATTGATGATTGTTGTATCAATAGTAACAAAACCCGTTCACGGACAATCATTGCCGTCCGTTGCGGAAACTAACCGAAGGTTTAAGCACGATGCAAAAAAAGTGTGGATATTTTGGGCGATATTGGCTTTGATCATGGTGTTGATTTATCTTGTATTTAATTAAATCATTCCAATGGCGTCATGGAACAACTTTTACCGGTATGCGTTTTATTTAGGTCTCCTTTTTTCGTTTTGTACCGGATGTGATACAAGCCCGGCAAAGACGGAAAAAACCAAAGAACTCGTTTTTGTAGTAAACCTGGTAAATGATGAATCGAAAATAAATGAATACCTCAGGTATCATGAAAAGGTGTGGCCGGAAGTGGAAGCGGGTTTCCGGAAAGCCGGCTACAGAGAAATAAAAATGTTCCGGTTTAATACTACGCTTGTGATGACCATACGGATTCCCGAAAATGCAGACGTAAACCAGATTGGCAGGATGGCCGAAGCTTATAACAAAAAATGCGCCGAATGGAACCAGATCATGAGCAGATATCAGGTGGGAGTAACCGGAACGAATGAAGGGCAAAAATGGGCGGAGGCAGAACTTTTCTATTTTTTCAGGAACGAATAACCGGTTACGCTTCCCCGTTATTTGTATTGTTGTATTCCTTTACAAATTCGCTCGGCGACAATTTCTTGATTTCCCTGAAGTGCTTGTTGAAATTAGATACGCTATTATACCCGCTTTTATAGCAGGCTTCGTTGATGTTAGACTTTCCTTCCAACAATAATTTTGCCGCGAATCCGATACGGACCTCCTTCACGAAATCAATCAACGTACGGTTAGTTCTGAGTTTAAAGAAACGGCAAAAAGCAGCAGGCGTCATGTGGATCTGGGCGGCTACTTCAGAGAGCGAAATTTCGTCCTGAAAATGCTTAAAAATATATTCGTATACCCGGTTTATTTTATTGGCATATTCCGAGTTTTCTACAGAATTATATCCCGGGGAAGCGAGGATTTTATGATTCTTAGAATTAGCGAGCACATCCAATAACTGAAGCATCAGGGCAACCCTGTGCAATCCCTTTGTAAACAGCATCTGCTGCATCAGCATTTTTGCTTCCTTCAAAGAAGAGCCCACGAAACGAATCCCCCGGGCTGCATTCTGAAACAGGGACTGCAGGTGGCTTGCCTCAGGTTTATCCAACAATTCTTTCCCCATAAAGTCCGGAAAGAAATGAATGATCGTGGCATGAGGCGGAATGGCGGGGTCAACGGCCTTGTAATATTGCCAGCAGTGTGGCAGATAGCTGCCGATCAAAATCAAATCCGATCCGTTGAATTCTTCAATATGATCCCCGATAAAACGCTTTCCAAAGCAGTTTTCTATGGAACTAAGCTCATAGTTAATATGGCATCGGAATTCCGTATATTTTTTCAACTCAATAAACTGGGATCGTATGGTAAACGATTGGTCAGGCGGGAAGGTGAAATTTTCGTACAAATACTCCATAGCTTTTTATTTGCTATAAAATTAGATACTAATATAGTTTATAGCAAAAATAACGGTAATAATAGGTAATTTAATGGTTGCCTTTAGAAATATTTCTTCTGACTTTTATGAAGTAATTTATTATTCAAACTAAAGTCATGCTTATCTAAAAATTGCATGATATCTAAAAAAAATCTTTATGTACAGGTTACCAAAACTCTTTCTTTTTGCACTAAGCTTGTGTTGGCTGGTGCTAGGTACCTTGAATAGTTATTCTCAGGGGAACATTTCCGTAAAGGGACAGGTGGTTGATGAAAGTGATGGTAAGCCCTTACCTCTGGTTACTGTAGAGCAGGTAAAGGGAACTGCTACGGCGCTTACTAATGAGAATGGCGTATTTGAGATTAATGTACCGGCAGGCAGCCGGCTGCGATTTTCGAGTGTGGGTTATAATCCAATAACAGTGACAGCTTCTGATAAGGTATCCATGACGATCAGGATGGTAATTAATCCTGCCAGCATGGATGAAGTGGTTGTGATAGGATATGGCACCGCAAAAAAAGAATTGCTTACCGCTTCAGTGGCTACCATGAAGATTTCCGAATCAGACAAACAGATTCCTACTACACAAATGGGAAATCTGCTGGCCGGAAAATTGGCGGGGGTTAGAGTTTCTACCCCAGATGGAGCACCTGGTATAAATCAGCCTGGAATAACGATCAGAACCAACAATTCCTGGAATGCCCAGCCGGTTTTGTATGTTATTGATGGAAAGATTATGGGATCCGGAGATTTTAATAATCTTAGTCCTAATGATATTGAATCCATCACGGTATTAAAAGACGCCGCTTCAGCGGCCGTTTATGGATCCAGGGCAGCAGGAGGGGTTATCCTTGTTACTACTAAGCGAGGACAAAGCGGCAAAATGCAATTCCAACTGTCAGTTAATACAGGGGTTGATAAGAGAGCAAAAAATGTAAAACTAACGAGTGCCATCCAACAGGGTGAATTATTTTCACAGGTTTTCCCGGGAGGATTTTATGGAATGGAGTATGGTCAGGAAGATTATGACTATATGAAAACCATAAATAATGGTTACGGATTTAATCAATTAGATGCAGTTTGGGTAGATCCTTCGATAACTACGTATAATTTAAACGCCTCGGGCGGAAATGAAAAAATAAAATATTTCGTTGGGGGTTCCTATGTTAAACAAAATGGATTCTATAGGTCCTTAAAGTATGATAAGTATAATATCCGCGGTAACATTACAGCAAATATCACTAAGGATTTACAGGTTTTCAGTGGCATAACCCTCAACCGAAATATCAGGCAATCCAATTCATGGTTTGGTGCAAGCCAGCAGGATATGTATTCCAAACTGCTGGTGTGGCAACCCTGGATGCCGGCTTTTACGAATGGTGGTAAACCCTTAAGTTATGGATGGATCGGCAATTTTGCAGCACAGGCGAACGGACTGGCTGGGGGATATGATAATCTGTATACGGTGAAACCGGTGATTAACCTGAGCGCCACTTACAAAGCGCCTTTTTTGGAAGGGCTGAGCGCAACGGCTGCTTATAGTAAATCTTTTTCCAATGATATAAACAAGATTTTTGCGACACAATACCTCACCTATATTACTAAACAACAAACCGCACATATCTGGGGTCTGGATGACGCCGATATTATTGGCACTCAAATGTCTTCTCAGGTAAATCCAAGTTACATGCAGGATGTAGTAACCTGGTCGGAAGACAGGCAATTGGATTTGCAGTTGAATTATGAGCGTACTTTTGGCAGTAATCACCATGTAAAAGGATGGCTGATTTATGAAACTTTTTTAGCCTCAGGTTCAGGCGTGAGTGCCGGTATCCAGGGATTCCCCGTGTATACAACCAACCAATGGTGGGCAGCCAGTCCACGGTCCAATAACAATCAATTTGTTTCAAACAGCACTGCATATTCCGATTACAAAACGGGTAGAAAATCGTGGGTAGGCCAATTTTTCTATGACTTCAAAGAAAAATATATTGCGAATATAGCCTATCGTTATGATGGCTCGATGAACTTTTCCCCGGACAAAAGATGGGGATTCTTTCCTTCTGGTTCTGTAGGATGGATTGTTTCCAAGGAAAACTTCTTTAAAGCAAAGGGAATTCAATTATTGAAATTAAGAGCTTCAGTGGGGCTGGTTGGAAACGACGCTGTAGGAGGATGGCAATGGCAGACATCCTACGCGCAGGGGAATAATTATTATTTCGGAAGCCCGGCATCAACCAGTGTTGGTATCAGATATGGCTCCGTTGTAAACCCTTCTCTTACATGGGAAAAATCTTTGAATAAAGATTTTGGTATTGATGTCAGTTTCTTAGATCACTTTACAGCCTCAGCAGATTACTGGCACACACGTACCTACGACATTTTGGGTAGTCGCGTGCAATCAACACCACCAAGTTTTAGTCTTTCTTTACCCGCTGTGAATTACGGTATAATGAATGCCCAGGGATTCGAATTATCTGTTGGATATAATAACCAATTTGGACCTGTTAATTTTAATACACAGTTAGTAGCTTCTTACGGGTACGCAAAATGGGTGTTAAGAGACATCAATGCCACCTATGATTATCAAAAATACAATGGTAGAACCACTACTTATATCGCAGGATACCAATTAGCCGGCATGTTAAGAACCCAGACCGACCTGGATCAATTGATCGCAAAAACCCCAGATTATAAATTTAATGGCAATACGCCGGCATTGGGACAACTTTATTATACAGACCTGAATAGCAGCAATGGTTTGGATGTTCCGGACGGGATCGTGGATCAATATGACATTACGGTACTCAGAAAGAATAATGATCCGGTTGTTGTTGGTTGGAACTTTGGATTAGAATGGAAGGGGATCGCTCTGAACGCGAGCTTCAATGGGATGTTCAGGCAATGGAAATGGATCGGAGATCTAAATAATAATGTAGAATGGAACAGGATGTGGGATAAATGGGCTACCGATAGCTGGA
>CAZFGP010000176.1:0-7976 GCA_964518685.1 uncultured Terrimonas sp. | reverse complement strand
CGGATACCAATCTTGTTTACCCACACCGTGAAAGAAAGCAGAAAGGAAAAAACCATTCCAGTCCGCACTAAGTGTAAAGCTATATTGATAACGAGGCGCAGTATTTCCAATGACGGTCATATCACCGGGATTATCAACCGTTTGAGCACCTTTGGTAATCATGTTATCCCGGCTGTTATCGAGATTACTTATTTTCAAATCACCGGCTCTCCAAACGGCATCGGCTGAGGTCTTAAAAATGGTATTGATATATTCATCCGGCGCAGGGTCTGTTTCAAATAAACCATCCGTTCTAAAACCCCAGAGGTCTCCGATGACCATTCCATCATAATAGTCTGTAAATCTTTTGTCGGGATTATAATACTTGTCAATCTTTGACACATAATCATAAAAAGTAGTCCTCACCTGATAATTCAGAGGTTTATCTGCCACTATAAAATTGTCACGCCACGCTAGGGTAATTTCAAAGCCGCGGGTAGTCATATCAGCATAATTGCCTTTGGGCGAAGCCGCTCCAAAAATATCCGGTAGGGTTGGCCCCGCCACGTACATGTCTGTTGTCTTACGAACATAATAATCTCCATTAAAATTAAGTTTTCTCTGAACCATTCCTAAGTCAACTCCAAAATCGGCGGTAGTTGCTCTCTCCCAGGTAAGTCCGGTTGGAATTGGAGCGGGAGAAGTAGTTCTCTTGTTTAATGCTCCATCCAATACCCGTCCGGAATTACCTATGCTCAATAATTCAAGAAACTGGTATGGAGCTATATTTCCATTTCCCAGTGATCCATAAGAACCGCGAAATTTAACATCAGAGAATACGTTTTTGCTTACCTTCCAAAAGGGTTCCTCCGATAACCTCCAACCAGCGGAAACAGATGGGAAGAAACCCCATTGCTGTTCCACCGGGAATCGGGTAGAACCATCATAACGACCATTGATTTCCAACAGGTACCGATCCATAAAACCATAATTCAAACGGAAAAAAGCGCCAGCAGTCTTCCATCGTGAAGCACTTGCGCCCGGCGTGATGGAAGACCCGGTTGCTAATTGAACGCTTTCAGCGCTCTCAAGCAATAATTGATTTCTTTCGATACTATTAGCCTTATATGCAGAGGTTTCATAATTCCATCCTGCCATCGCCTTTACATAATGTTTTAGAGCAAAGGTCTCCTCAAATTCAGCATAAATATTAGAAGCAGTATATAATGTATGACCCATAAATTCATAAATACTACCATTTAAATCGCCGGCATAGGCAGGCTTTTCGGCATCCGCATTTTGATAATAAGGTACTTTTACCCTCTTATAGAAATAATCCCGGTCATTATATCGGAAAGTATAATCACCATTAATCCGAAAACGGTTTTCAAAAAAATTAGTAGTGAAACTCACAGTATTTTTAAACAGATTTTGTTTGTTATCCTGATAATTATTTCCGTCTATAAATGCGCCAACAGTGGATCCGGCACCACGGGTATAAGTACTATCCGGATTATACATTGGCAAAGTGGGGAAAGCAGAGACTTCAATGTATCTTTGAATATTTGCGCTTCTTCCAAGGGCCGAATAGGGCATATGATAAAAATTACTAGAGAACTCCATGTTATTGGCGAGCCGAAGCCATTCGTATGCTTTCAGAGAAGCTTTAGCTCTAAGATTGCGGGAGCGATATACGTCGGGATTAAAATTATACATTCCTCCAAAATCATACAGTCGTCCAGAAATATAAAAATCTGCTTTACCTGTTCCTCCTGAAATAGTTAAATTCTGATCCTGTACAAAAGTCTGATTTTTAAAAAGTAGACCCATCCAATCAGTATTAGCATAATATTCATAATCGCCATTTGGAAGTACTTCAGTTTTGGGATCTCCGCCAGACTGCTTCCATTGTTTCATTCTTTCCAGCCAGTCGTCACTATAAAATTGAGTGTTGTTATTGATTGAAGTGGGTACAGTTCCCTGGGTATTAAAATAGGCTTCACGGAAATGTTCCAACCATACCGTTCCGTCTGTAACAAATTCCGGTTTTTTTGCTAATGATTGAAGAGAATAATTTCCAGTGTAATTTACTGTAGTTTTTCCTCTTTTGGGTTTCTTAGTGGTAATCAACACCACGCCAAAGGAGCCTCGCGCCCCATATATAGCCGCTGAGGCAGCGTCTTTTAATACACTTACACTTTCAATATCATTGGGATTCAAGAATGAAGGATCTCCCTCCACGCCATCAATCAACACCAAAGCACTTCCGCCCTGCCCGATAGACGTTGCACCACGAACATTGAAAGAGGCGGAACGGGTTGGCTTACCATCCTCCAAAGAAAGATTTAGGTTAGGAATAGCTCCTTGCAATGCCTGCGTGGTGTTGGACATGGAACGATTTTCGAACACCTCACTACCGACAGACTCTACAGCCCCGGTCAGGTTCACTTTCTTCTGCGTGCCATATCCCACTACCACCACCTCACTCAAACCGGCATTAACCGCCTTCAAGATAACCTGGAGATCAGTTACGTTAGTCACGGCTATTTCGCGGGTTTCAAACCCCACAAACGAAAATTCCAGATGTTCGCCGGTATTCGCCTCAACAGTAAATACACCATCCTCATTGGCTACCGTGGTATTATTGCTTCCTTTCACCCGCACGGTAGCTCCCGGCAAGGCATTACCCTGCTCATCGGTCACCTTTCCCCTGACCGTTACCGGCGGAATTTCAGCAGGAGCGACTTCCGAACTTACTGCGGACTGCTGATCCTTTTTGCGGATCACCACGGTTGTATTGATAATTGCGAAATCAAAGGGCTGATCGGCAAGACAAATCTCAATTGCTTTTTCAACCGGAACAGCATTCAGTTCCACCGATACCTTCCGGGCGTTCCGGATTAGTCTTTTGTTGAAGAAAAACTGGTAACCGCTTTGCCGGGTGATCTCCCGGAAAACCGATTCACAAGACATATCTTTTGCCTTGAGTGTAATTTGCTGGGCATAGCTACCGGCGCTAACTTTCAGGCAACCAGCCAATATAAGAATAATAGTGAGTCTCATCATCAACAGCATTTTTTTTACCTGCTGAAACTGCAGCTGAGGAAGAAACGGCAGGCGTTGGATTTGGTTTTTTGTACAACCATGCGTAAAAGAATGGCAGCATAGAAACGCAGTAAATTGCATAACTTTGTTTTTTGGGTGATTAAATATCAGTCTTTGCCGATTGTATATATTTTGACCCATATTCGCGCCGGCAGTGTTCCACCACTACCGGCTTTTCTATGAGCCGGAATAAAACTTATTGTCTGCTGCCCGTAGCAGCCGGTTCGATCTCCACCACACCATCACGGATGGTTGCCCTGATATCACTGTACCGGATAATATCCAGGAATTCCGACAATTTTACATCACGGGAAATGCCCCCGTTCAGGGTGTCCAACGGAATACCCTGCGGGTAATTCACCCTGATATCGTACCAACGCTCCGCCTGGCGCATTACCGTGCTTACATCCGCATTCTTAAACTGAAAGTTTCCATTTTTCCAGGCCATCGTCAACTCTATATTCGCCTCTTTATTGACCTCAATTTTACGGTTCACCCTCGCCTGCTGACCCGGCCTTATCATTACCGGAGCTGCAGATGGTGTACTCACGGTCACGGCTCCTTCCAGCAGGGTTACTTTTGTGTCCGGCTCATCATCGTAGGCATTGATATTAAAATGCGTACCCAACACCTGTACTTCAGCGGACTGATCCGATTCACGATTTATCTTTACAGTAAAAGGAGTCTTTTCACCTTTTGCGTTTGTCTGCGCCGCTACCTCAAAATAAGCCTCACCGGTTACCTCCACTTTACGGATTCCCTCGCTGAAATGAACCGGATAATACAAGGATGACGCGGCATTCAACCACACCTTCGTTCCATCCGATAAAATGAGTTTATACTGCCGGCCCCGTGGTGTAACTATAGAATTATATGCAACTATGCCTGCCACCTCGTCCTTCCCTGCATAAGTTAACGTTCCGTCCCTGTTGACGACAGACCGGCCTCCCTGCAATGTGATTGTTCCGCCTGATACGGTATCCAACAGAATCTTTTGGCCGTCAGACAAGGTCAGAATGGCGCCGGTTTTTCCAGGTAGAACATCATTATTATCCGGAGCGGCAACTACAGTTTCCACCGTTTGTTTTTTTACATTAGTTCCGGAAAAGACGATCCACACCGCAACGCCTCCCAGTACCAGCACAGCAGCGGCAACTCTCCACAACAAAACTCTTTTAGGCATTGCTTTCACGTTATCTTCCATTTCTTCAGCGATTTCCATCTTTACCCGTTCCAATAATTCTTTCCGGAAGAAAGTCTTATCTTCATCCGTCCAGTCCCATTCTCCCTTTGCTTCCAATAAAGCATACCAGCGCTCTACCGCTTTTATTTCTTCTTCGGTACACAAACCCTCCCTGTAACGTTGGAGTAAAATGATCGCCTGCTCTTTCGTCATAACTGCATAAATAAGTGCCGCATCATGGCCCTCTCTTTATAAGTTACACGAACTGGTCAATAGTAGTAGATAAAGAAAAAAAATATTATTTCCGGGATGTATGATTGGACAGTTTGGGTTTATAGTTTTTCGTTTGGGGATTGGGCTTTGAGAAAACTATCAACTGCCAATATCAGCTACCGGTTCAAAAGAGTCTTGATACCAGGCTTACCAACAGCAATACGGTAAGCTCACTTACAGAAGCACGAAGCGATTTGAGGGCGTTGCTCAATTGTTTCCTGACGGTATTTTCCGCTATCCCAAGCCGGCATGCAATTTCTTTATACGACATCTTTTCGTTCCGGCTCAAAAGATATACCTCCCGCATTTTGGGGGGCAAACCTGCAACCGCTCCATCTACGGTATGTTGCAGTTCCCTGTATTCACAATACAATGCGGGATTGCCGGCTTCCGTAAGGAAGTTGTCTGACAAGGTTTGTAAATAATGATTACGGGTGATATTTTTTTCAAGATAGCGGATGGTGATATTGCGAACGCTTTTCAGAAGATAACCTGTCAGCGTGCTTTTTAGTTCAATTTCCATCCTGCGTTTCCAGATGGAAACAAACACTTCCTGAACAATATCGCGGGCGTCTTCCCGTGAGTGGAGGATTTTCAAAACCTGCAACGACAACCACTCCCAATGCCTCTCGTATAATTCCGCAAACGCTTTTGTATCGCCTTCGCGAAGCAACTGCATCAAAGCATCATCAGTTAGTTTACGATACATAGAAGAAATAAATTAAACAAGCAATAGTCAAATGTATAAAATAAAAATCACAATTCCGCCCCATCGCAATCATCCCGGCGTATTTACCCAACGTGAAATTTATTTCTCTTTAATGTTTGCCTCAATTTTTCGGTGGGTGAAGACACCACACCGATAGTGACGGTAGTTTGCTGCTTCCCCTTGCTGGTGCGATGTCGTCACCCGCCGGCATAGTAGGTATTTCCAGGCATGCCCCTGCTATCGCCATGATATGATCTCATTTCCCTCCATCAGTCCAGCTTGCTCTGTTTTCACTTTGATAAAGTCCGATCTTTCCAAAGGGGGTTTGTTTAAAGCCATGTTTTAAGGCAGGTGATTGACCACTTAACTGATAGTTTCCTTTTTTCGGATATTTCTGATTAACAAACATGGGGTTGGCTATCGAAAATCCTTTTGATAAACTATCCTTTACGCCGGCATTTGGAGCAACGATATTATCATGCATCGTGAGGTAGGGGCGGGCTTTATCTTCAATAGATGTTTTCCAGAACCCAACATTCTTATCCCATACACCTCCCAGACAAATATTAAGGGAAATTATATTGCCTTTGGGCGCCTTGGGCTCATCATTGATGATGTTCACTAATTCCGGATAACGGGTGCTATATGGCGGTTTATTATATGCAGTACCCAAAATGGTACCCTTTTCTTTTTCTTCCTTAATCCATTCTTCAGGATGATCGTGCATCCATCCCAGCCCTCTTGCATCCACATGCAGGGTAGGAACGCAATTAATAAAAATATTATTCAGCACCTTATTATCTCTTCCTCCGCCAATCATCATGGCACGGGTAACCTTATCAAATACATTACCTGTTACCTCCACTCCGCAAAATGCATCATCAAGATATACCCCCACACAGCCCTTTCCTTCAAACCCGGTAATATCATGAAGATAATTATAACGAATGGCATTCCCTCTCATAGTCCAGTTTCTGCCGGCATAGATAGCTCCCGCGTCGTTCGATTCAAAACAAACATTTGCTATCTCATTATACTCCATCGCATGATCGTTGCCGTTAAAATATATAGCCATGTGCGGAAGATGTTCTATAAGGTTATGGGTAGCCCTGTTGCCTACACCATTAAGAGAGATTCCCGGAGTGTACATCCGTTTAACTCTGGCAATATGATGGATATGGTTATTATTGACAAAACATTCTCCCCCTGTTAAGGTAGTACGATCTCCTGCACTAATATTGATTCCTCCGGCGCCCAGTCCATATATATCGCAGTCCGCTACTCCGTTGCGGACGCCACCATTAATAACAACCCCTTCATTTCCGCTATTTCTTAGCGTGCATCCGGCAATAAGCGCATCTTTGCAGTTTTCCATTTTAACGACCGTTTCACGACAGCCTTCCAATATCATTCCCTGGATAGTAAGAAATGACACCTTGTTCATGCTGATAATACTTCTGTTTACTGAAACAAAAGCATGACCTTTCTTAACGTCAGACGGTGGGTAGAAATAGAGTATTCCCTTCTCCCTGTCAACATAATATTCCCCGGGTTCATCTATTTCGGAAAGAAGGTTATACCCATAGAACCATTGACCCAACCGATATCCGTATCCATGATAGGGAGGCTCTACCTCCATTAGTTTTCTCGTGGTATCAATTGAAGAAATCCTATGCCGCTGCTCAGCCCAGTCCCAAAACCAATACCCGTTAACCCATGCATCCTGCTCATCTTTCCATGCATTTATCCGCTGGTCTTCATAATAAAATTTACCAACTCTGTCGCCTTTTGTTCCTCTAATATCTACAGGGTCTTCATTGAGCAAACCGGTAATTTTTACGAAGCCTTTATTGGGATATCGGGAAAGCCACATCGGTTTGTCATTGAAAAATAGTTCTATTCCTCCACCTCCCGGAGAGCCTAAATCGTTTACGCCGATGGCTGCAAGGTCTGACTGATAAATTTTTCCACGGGCGGCAGCATTAAGTTTGTTAATAACAGCCTTATCGGTAATCTCCTCCCATTTCTCCACCTTCTTACCACCAGAAAGCCGCACTTCTCTCCCTTTCTGTCCGGCATATATTATACGCGACTGTGCGTCTGTACCGCCATCCTGTTCTTCCAGCTCAAATACCCTGGATAACGGGTAGGTACCTTCCCCTATTTCCACCATTATATTCCCGGAGGGAATCCCCTTCTTTTCTCTTATATTTCGGATGATATCTCTTGCCTTCTCCAGGGTTGCCAGAGGTCCATCCGTTTTATTACCATTCGGCTTACTTAGTCTCCCCGACCAATTATCATTGCCTGCTGTTGAAACATACAATTGTAAAACGGGTTTGGGCAATGACTTTACAGGCGCCCCTACCACTAATAAATTTATCGTTAGGAGTGATATTAATAAAAACGAGCATTTCCACCGGATAATAAATTTTGTTTCTGAAGACCAAGCCATTCCTTAAAATTTGGGTTTTTTAAATTAATAGTAAAGATAAAGGGCAATTGGATGTTGCGATTGTTTTTCTAAAGACAGATTCCCCAGCACTTATCGTAGGTGAGAATAGAAACAAGATATGGTCAGGCTATTCCTGCATAATTTCCCCGGACGTTCTCTGGAATTCGCATAGGGCATAAATTAATGATTCCATTTCTATAATCCGTTAATATTATCAGTATATTAGTCCGTTACTATAGTCTTATTAAACAACCTGATTTAAACCAGGAGCT
>CAZFGP010000175.1:0-8043 GCA_964518685.1 uncultured Terrimonas sp. | reverse complement strand
AAAACTTAATTTCACCCCTTTAAGTATTTCTAAGCATGTACAGATCGTTTTACCTTTCAGTTTTCATTTTACTTTCCGGTATTTCTTATGGACAAAAACGTTCAGCGGTTATAACCAATTCATTGGGGATGCAGTTTCGTTTAATTCCGAATGGCGTTTTTCAGATGGGAGAAATGAATCAGATCAATGCCGGAAAATTAGGAGCGCCGGCTTATCTGGAGCATGGCGATTATGATGAACATCCGGTTCACAACGTTAAGATTTCCCACTCATTTTATATTGCTCAGGATCAGGTAACAGTTGACGAATACAAGAAATTCGATCCGGACTTCACAGGTGTGGAAGAATACTTTCCTTATGCTACCGGTATCAGCTGGAACGATGCAGTGGCATATTGTAAATGGCTGAGCAAGAAAGAGGGGAAGTTGTATAGATTACCAACAGAAGCCGAGTGGGAATATGTTTGTCGCGCCGGCACACCATCTGTTTTTTATAGCGGCGATAGTTTGCCTGCTCCCGAAGTACCCAACCGCTGGGGTATTTATAACCTGTCGGATAAAATTGCAGAATGGGTGTATGATTGGTATGGACCTTATCCCGATTCGGGGCAAACAGACCCTGTAGGCCCTTCGGAGGGTATAGCCAAAGTAATTCGCGGGGCAGGTCTTGACAACCAGAAACCTTTCTACTCTCGTTCGGCTAACCGGGCGGGTTATGCACCTAATTTTCCTCCTGTACCATTGAGCACATTACGCTCAATGAAAAAAGACTCTTCGTATTTACAGAGAAAAAAACAACCGGAAGGCAGAAAAAGCGGATATGAAGCATTCTGGAGACTGGAGTCGGACAATGAGGGTAATCATAATATAGGTTTCAGAATTGTACAGGGGGGATTGCCGTCTTCAAAATCCTACTCATATCAAAAATCTTTTGTAGAAATAGGAGTCATTCAAAACACTGCCTTTGTTGCCACAGGTCCGGATAAAGACAAGCCTTATTTCAGAAGGAGAGAACTCATTCCGGTACCGCCTAATATTACCGGGAAGGAAAATTTGGACATCCTAAAAGCAACCGGGCTGCATCCCGGAATTTTAAGACATAATCACAGTCCGGCCCTGGTAGCAGCCCCCAATGGAGATTTGATAGCACTTTATTTTACCAGTGTAAGTGAAACCAGCGCCAATGTAGCATTAATGGGAATGCGATTACGGTTTGGCGCCGACGAGTGGGATATGCCTGATATGTTTTTGGATTTCCCCGATGTGAATGATGCCGGTCCGCTTCTCTGGAACGACAACGATACCCTAAGATTATTTTGGGCTTCTTTAAAACTTAAATCGGGGTTTCCGTTTCAATGGATCAACTCCACCGACAATGGGGCAACGTGGAGCAATGTTCATTTCCCCATATTTAAAACCGTTTTGGGACCTTATTCGGCTCAACCTATTAACTCTGCATTCCGTGATAAAAAAGGGAATATATACGTGGCTAGTGATGCACATGGAAGCTCATCCGTTCTCTGGAAGAGTGAGGATAACGGACAGACCTGGATAGATCCGGGCGGCAGAACCAATGGCAGACATACCTCCTTTGTGCCGCTGAATGGCGGACGCATATTAGGTATGGGGGGTAAGGACTCCGATATTGACGGTTATATGCCGCAGTCGGTCTCTGACGATGAAGGACGAACCTGGCAATTTTCAGCAACTCCTTTTTCTCCATTGGCCAGTAACCAACGGCCTACCATCATTAAACTGCAAAACGGCCATTTGTTTATGGCTGCCGACCTGCAGCGAAAAGACGGTTATCAACCTGAAAGTATTCATCAGAGAGGCGCCTTCGCGGCCATATCACAGGACGATGGAAAGAGCTGGCACATGAAGCAAATTCCGGGCACGAGGCTTCACCTGGATTCTGTAAGGGCAGCCGGCATGAAAGGGGGGACACTTGGATATGCTGTAGCCCGGCAGGCTCCCAATGGCATTATTCATTTGATAACCTCTATGACCTCTCCTGTAGCTTCTCTTGCTTTTAATGAAACCTGGATCCTTTCGGATGAAGTTGAGATTTCTGATGAAGATGATTTAAATAAGAGCAAAACAACAGCAATAAAAAATGTTGAAAAATATACAGCACATTACGACAATGGAAAATTAAAAACAATATGGCATGCTGGCATAGGTAACGATGGCAGATACTTATTGCATGGCGCAGAAGAATGGTATTATCCCAACGGGCACAAACAATGGACCGCTACTTTTGACAAAGGAAAGAAGACAGGCATTGAAATTTACTATAATGAGCAAGGAGAAAAGATCTGGTCGTGGAAATACAACAATGATGGGACGCAAATCTGGACGCACTGGTATAAAAATGGTCGTAAAAAGACCGAGTCTACCTGGAAAGATAAAAGAGCAATCGGTCTGGCTACAGGATGGGATGAAAGTGGGAATATTCTTAGACAGGTTCGCTATTCCCATTGATCATTAATCATTCTAAGCGTTTGTTCTACCAGTTCCTGTCCCCCTTCAGGCCCCACTACATTGCTTTGTACGATTGCAGAATAGTGTCCACCTTCAACAGCCTGACGGGTTGGCAAATAAGTTCCCGGACCTGCCAGTTGAATAACAAATGTTTGCAGCGCCCTGCTCCGCGCCTTCATCTGAACACCATATTCTGTAAATAATTCAAAGGGATTGGTAGCAATAACAATATCCCCTAATCGCATTACATGGACCTCTGTTTCGTATATGGGATGACTGTTTTTTTTCTGGTTTTCATATCGTGCTATAGCTTCCTTTCTCCAACTATTCCATGTATAATTTTTTTTCACCTTCTCCTCATTATCCGAATCTGCGTCTATTTCCTGTTGAATGTTTTTATATTCCTTGTCTGTTACCAAACGCATAGGCAATGAAATCTTTTCCACGTCGTGATGTATTACAACATTATTTTCCCGCTCTCCTTGCACCGCTTCATAACTACGTATAACGGCATCCACAATCCGGTTGGCAATTTCATTCAGGTACACTTCCGTTTGAAAATTATACTTCCCGTTTTTAAAATCTTTGATGCCATCTTTGCTTTTCAACTGAGCCATTCTGTATTCCGCTAAATGATTG
Source organism: uncultured Terrimonas sp. (assembly GCA_964518685.1). Lineage (GTDB taxonomy): Bacteria > Bacteroidota > Bacteroidia > Chitinophagales > Chitinophagaceae > Agriterribacter. The sequence goes on along the minus strand of CAZFGP010000175.1, from coordinate 4,921 downwards.
TACATAGGACGGGGCGCCTGATTTCCTGCAGCGCCCACCCATCCCAAAACACAAACCTGTTGCCCAAAACGGTCTTTCAGTTTTTCCCTTACAAAATGCCAATAATCGGCATTCACGGTACTCCGGGATTCAACAATCTGGGAAGGACAGGCAACATTAATGCATGCTGCTAACAACACGCCCTTCTCGTCCCAAAAAAATAAAGAGTTAACGCTTTCATCCTCTGCTCCTTCAATTTGCCTGAAATCATCGGAGGAGGTATTTCCATACATCTTAGCCGAACCATCCTTATAAGCAGCCCGCCGGTTATAGGCAACTTTTGCATAATCCAAACCCCAGGTTACGGAAGCCTTAGTTTGATTATTCCACGCCTCCACAATCGCACCTGCAATCCGGTCTGTCAGAAAAGCCACATAATCTTCAGGCTGAATGGCTTCCTTAGGAATCAGATAAACACCTTCCTCAGCAACAGGAGCAGTATGAGTATGCGTGCCATTTAGGAGGATACGTTGGGTATTGAAGCCCGGTATCCTGGACGAAATCAAATCTCTAACCCCGTCAATAACTTTCGTGGGAATAGAAACCAGGTCGCAGCTAACCCATACGGTAGTTTCCTTCAGGTTTTTCTTTCGGTCAGTACTAAGAACAATTATATTAGCAGTAACCGGATTGTCCACCTTGGTTGCAAGCCTTACATGCATCTGTCCATGAAGCGCAACGGGTAAATCGGGAGTGATATTTACAGCAGCTTTTCCAACAAATATCCCGGAAGCAAAGGATGGATTCATCATCAGCATGATCAAAAAGACAGCAGCACATTTTGGAATATTTTTTAAACAGCGTGTATAAAAAACTTTAGGGTGAACCATCATACAATCTTTTTTGATATTTTAGGGAAAAATCAAGATAACAATTATCAACAGGATAAAATAAAAATTTACGAGACCATCTCTCATCTGCCCGCCGGAAAATATCTCTGAAGTGCACTCAGAAAAGAATCTATATCTTCCTGATCTACAAAAGCATGAATGGAGGCACGGATACGATTATCGCCTCCCCAAATATAAATCTTTTCTGCTGCAAGCGCTTCAGCCACTTTCTCTCCATTTGGGCAAACGATTGAAATATTGCCGGCGCGTAATTGAGGATCTGCCGGCGTCATCACCTGATAGCCTAATCCCTGAAGATGGTGTATTAAATATCCACCCATTTTTAAAATGTGATCAGAACAATTTTCTACTCCAGCTTCTAATAAATAACGGGTAGAAGCTTCCAGCGCCCATATTGCCGGATAGGATGGATAGCCTGTTTCAAATCGCCGGGCATCTTTATGACAGGTATATTTTTCAAACCGGGTTGGTGCAAACATATCGCTGATACCCCGCCAGCCCACCACCTTGGGAAGAATGGATTCTGTTTTAGCAGGATTTATTCCCAGAATGCCGGCGCCATGCGGCCCCAGCAACCATTTGTAAGAGCTGCACACTGTAAAGTCTGCAAATTTGCCATCAAAATTAAAAGCTCCTAATGCCTGAGTTACATCCACCATAAATAAGGTATGGGAGTTTCCTAAGGACTTATAAATTTTTTGATACTCCAAACGTGCACCCGACAAATAGCTTACCCAACTGCTGATTACAAGCCGAGTGCGGCTATCTACCCGATCTAAAATCTGTGCAGGAGTGATCTGCCAGTTTTGATGCTGTACTACCCGCACCTCCACACCTCTTTCCTTTAACTGTATGATGGGCAAAACACCGGAAGGAAATTCTAAGGTGTGAATAACCACATTATCTCCGGGTTGCCAGTTTAACGACAATACTATGGAAAACATCAACTCTGAGGTATTGGAACCAATAGCAATGTTATTCTCTTCCAGATTCAGCATCTGAGACAGGTTGCTCTTTAAAGAGGCTTCCTTTTCAGCGTTGTTACTGCGACCTAATGGACCGGTGCTCCTGGACTCAAAATATTCCTGCACGGCCTGAGCGCTGCTTTTTAGAGAAGGTGTTTCCGCTCCCGAATACAACCAATTAACCGATGCTAAACCAATGAAATCTTTTTTCTTTAAGGGGGCAGCCATAATGCTTAGATTAATTTTTTATTTAGATAAACAAGAACGTTTCTTTAATCGTGGGTGAAATTGATTCCGAATAATTATAGATTACAAAACCGGGCACAATTACTCCCCCATAACTTCTCCTTTTCCCGTGCATGTAAGAAGGAGGTATTTTTTTCAACAACCTCACAAACCTGATCATACGAGGCGGAGGGCAGGCATACCGGCCAATCACTGCCAAACATAACCCGGTCAGTTCCAAAAATGTCAAGAGTTATAGAAAGATAGGAAGTGAAATCCGAAAGTTTCCAGTTATCCCAATCGGCTTCGGTAACCAATCCTGCAATTTTACAAAATACATTTTTGTGCTTCGCAAATAATTCCAATTCCTCTTTCCAGCCTTTTACAATTTGTGCTTTGATAAAAGGCTTAGCAAGATGATCAATTACGAATTTATGATCCGGGAACTTTTCTACAAATTGAAGTGCATACTTCAGATGTTCCGGATAAATCAGAATATCATAGGTGAAATTATATTGCTTCAACAGCGAGATTCCACGACAAAAATCTTCTCTTAGTAAAAAGTCTTCCTGTTTTTCTGCCTGAACGATATGTCTGAAACCTTTCAGTTTTTTAAACAGCGAAAAATAATTCAAACGTTCTTTAATATTATCGGCTTTGAAATCCACCCATCCCACTACCCCCTTGATAAAAGAATACTTATCCGCTAATCCCAACAAATACCGGGTTTCCTCTTCCGATTGATCAGCCTGCACGGCTACACATCCTTCAATACCATTTTTTTGCATCAAAGGGTATATCGCCTCCGGAGAAAAATCCTGACGGAGAACAGACATATCATCGTTAATCCAGGTTTTATCCAATACCTTATCGAATTCCCAAAAATGTTGATGACTGTCTATTTTCATGATGAATGCTTTTAGGTAATAATGCCACCAATGCACGAATGATTTCACACATTTTTATTAACCACTAATGCACGAATTAATTTCCAATCTTCATTTCCATATTCGTGAATTCGTGGCAATCTCTTTATTAGCCACTAATGCACGAATGATTTCTCACATTTTTGTTAGCCACTAATGCACAAATTAATTTCCAATCTTCATTTCTATATCCGTGAATTCGTGGCTGAGGCCTTCTAAACCTTTCTTCTATAGTACTATTCTTTTGAAGTTTAGTTTTCGTTCTCCAAAATTAACGATAAGAGCTAACCTGTTTCCGGACACTTTTAAATAATTAATTGCCATCGCTACAAACTCTTCTGTTATGCCGGAACAACTCTTTACTTCAAGGATAATACTATCATAAACAACAAAGTCCGCATAAAATTTATGTGGCAGAATAACCTTTTTATAATTCACTTCATACTTCCTCTCTCTTTCAAAAGGAATATTGTTTTCCAGGAATTCATAAGTCAGCGCATCTTTATATACAATTTCCAAAAATCCTGATCCCAGATTGTTGTGTACCTCCATACACTTTCCGATGATCTTATAACTATAGTCTTTAAAAAGCAGGTCTGGCATTTTTCATGGTTTAGGAATTAAAGATAGGAATCAAATTCAATAATTGTTCGCCACCAATTCATGAATTAAACCATATATTTATTTTAGCCACTAATGCACGAATTAATTTCCAATCCTCATTTCCATATTCGTGAATTCGTGGCAAAGAAAATAGCCACGAATGCACGGATAAATAACCCATCCTCTATAAAGTACCTCCCAATTTATTTCCAATTCCTATCAACACCACCGAAACGATCAATAACACAATTCCCGTCCAAAGAAAAATATTTGTCTTCCTGTTGATTTTTTCCCATTCTTTTAAATACACTCCCCAGAGATTACTGAAGATGATGATGGTAGCCAGATGCAGGGTCCAACTTGCGAAATCGTATTGTCCCATTTTTGTTGCACCCATTCCATAAAAGAAATACTGACCATACCACATAAGTCCAGCCAATGCAGACAATAAAAAATTATTTGTCAGAAGAGCTTTATTCTGAATCTTAAAATCAGAGATCGTTTTCTTTCTAACGGTAAGGATAACGGCATACACAAAATTGGTAGTGAATCCCCCTGCAAGTGCAAGAACGAAAATAGGAATATTACTAAAAACTTTCTCAGTACCCGACTGAAGCGCTTGCTGAGCGATAGGGGCACCGGCATTTATTGCCAGGGCCATGAAAGAACTCATTATGCCCCCTCCAATTGCAAAGATCAATCCCTTTACTGCCGAGAATTCCTTCACAGAAATATTTCGTTCCCCGCCGGCATCATTTTTATCTTTTAACACTCCCGCATAGCCGCAGAGCACAATCCCTATTAAACAAACCACAAACCCTCCCGTAATGACCAGACCGGGAGTGGTTAAATACAACAATTCTAATTTGTTATCTATAGCAGCAGGAACTATGGTACCAATAACAACACTGATTCCCAAACAAATGGACTGACCAAGCGCCAACCCCAGATAGCGTATACCCAATCCGGCCATCAAACCACCAAAACCCCAAAGCACTCCATACAAATATGTAAGCCACTTAGTACCGGAAGCCACTTCGGCAAGAATATCATATAAGCCAACAGTAGTAATCCATCCGCCAATGGTTGGCATAATTATCCAGGCCACAAACCCAAGCGTAATCCAATAGGTTTGCCAATGCCATTGTTTAATCTTATAGGTAGGAACATAAAAACTTGCTGAAGAAAATCCACCCAGAGAATGATAAAAAATACCCAAAAAATATTCCATGCTGATTAATGTTGCAATGATTTAATATCACTATTGTCCGACTAAAATAATATAAAAAAGCGGTTCCGGAGAACCGCTGAT
>CAZFGP010000174.1:0-8267 GCA_964518685.1 uncultured Terrimonas sp. | reverse complement strand
GAAATATACACTTTATGGCGATGATGGTGATGATGGCGATGATGACACCGACAATGACGTAGACGATGAAATTTTGGAGTCCGCATCTGTATCAACACTCACATCAATGGCAATGTACAGTATAAAATCGCAGGCAGAAGTTTATGTAAACCCCAAAATTAAATTTGATTTTGGCGCTGAACTGGCACATACCATCATCAAACCTTTTGAAACAAAACTCGGAGAAGAAATTGACGACGATGAAACCAATTTCGTTTCGTCTGCCCCCCTGTCTTTCATTGAACTCTCGGGCTATGGCGAGAGTGAATTCAAAATAGGGAAACGAATTTTCGTACGACCAGGACTGCATTTTTCTGCCTATCAGTATAGTAATTATCAACATCTGTCTTTTCAGCCTCGTTTCTTTGCTTCATATAAAATTGCGCCTCACCATCAGCTTTTTACCTCCTACGCCAGGATGACCCAATATCTTCATTTAGTGACAAATCCCTATCAGAAATTGAATGCAGATACCTGGGTACCCAGTACCGAAAGACTACAGCCCGAACAAAGCGAAACCTACAATTTTGGATATGAATATAACAACGGCAGTGGTATCCGCAGCTCTATTGAGGGTTATTGGAAATCGTTGGACCATGTTACCGACTATGCTGATGGCAAAAGCTATCTGACCAATAGTAAAACCTGGGAACAGAACGTGAATACAGGTTATGGATGGGCATATGGAGCAGAATGGTTGATCCAGAAAACCAGCGGGCATTTCACTACACTGATCTCCTATACTCTGGCATGGAGCTGGCGTCGGTTTAACGACATTAACAACGGCGAACAATTCCCTTACAAATACGACCGGCGACACAGCCTGAATACCGGGCTGGGATACGAGATCAACAGGCATTTCTCAATTACCGCACTCTGGTCCTACTCTTCCGGCGACGCATTTTCTGTGCCTGATTATGCTTATCCTGATTTTGACCAGTTGCAGCGAATCAGGAATCCGGCCGACATTTTGAAAGATTATCGGTTTGTGTACAATACTTCCATGCACAACCAGTTCCGAAGTTCTCCCTTCAACCGCCTGGATGCAGCGCTGAATTATCATACTAATAAAGACAGGAAAAACCGGTTGAAGGTAACCGCCGGAGTCTATAATATTCTTCAATCCCCCGACCAGTATCAGTATAATGTCAGAGGATCATCGAAGGAACAGAGCAGGATCATCGGGAATGGATTCAGAACCTTCAGCAGGACTCCATATATCGCAGTTTCTTTTAAATTTTGACAATGAAGATGAAGCCTCCTTTTCTAAAATATAGCCCAACCGTCCAGATGGCATGGAAAAATACAGTTCTGTGCATGATACTTTTTCTTTCCGGGATATCTTGTGACAAAACACCAAATTTTGACCTGCCAACACGTAATAAAATCGTGATACTAGCCGAAGTTACAGCCGGAAGTTCGGCTTACATACCCATTTCTCAAGCTGCAATTATTGGCAGTGGCGCTCCCCTACATTTTGCAGAAGTTACAGATGCTTCTGTGGCGATAACGGGCAATGACGGCTCCTCCATGCAATTGCAGCTATCCGCTCCCTCTGCAAATGACAGTATTCCTGGTTCAGTTTATACCAATACCAGTCTTTTTGATGCCGGCACGGAATATTATCTTACGGTGGCACATCCTTTACTGGGAGAAGTGAAAGCAGCGACTTACATTCCATCTATCTTCACCATTTCGCGCGGTGAAATCGAAGAGAGTGAAATCAATGGTCAATCTGTAATGAACTTTAATTTTACTATTAATGATAATGGGGATGAAGAGAATTATTATCTGTTTGAAGCATTGCGGCAGCCGGTATATCTGGAGCATTTTTTCTATTGGAAGGGTGTAAAGTACAATTATGACACTGAAGAAGAACAGGAATTCCATGAGCAACTGGAAGATGAGGAAGATGTGGATATTCCTATTGTTAAGGATAGCATAGTCTCAAACGAATTTATAAGACTTCCGGTTTTCACTAAAGACCTCAATACAGCAAACACAAGTATTGGAGCATTGGACAGCAGCTTTAACAGGATATTCATAGACGACAAAACATTTAATGGCCGGTTATATGCTGCCAGCTTTTCCGTCCCGAGCGCCCTGCTTGGACCGGCTACAGGAAACGAAACCGGCAGGGTTGTGATACGGATAAAATCAGCGGATAAAAACTTTTACCGTTACATGCTTCAGTATGAAAAATATAAGACCGATTTCGGAAAAATGCCGATTGATCATTTAAACACTCCATCAGGTAATATCAGCAATGGACTCGGGGTGTTTGGAGGGGTGTACAAGAACGAATGGAGCTACAACTACGAGGATCTGGATTGAAATGTATTTACGGATAAGCGTACTATAGGGAAATATTTATCCCAAAATTTGCGATAGCATTTAGTTCACTATAAAATTGCAAAAAAATCTTTTATAATTTCGCGTATATATCTCCGCGCTATCCTATTTTTATGCAAAGTTGTAATTTTCCGCTGCATTTCCGGATGACAAAGACAGTCAGAGAGTTATAAGGCAGCCAGCTATTCATTTGCAGCCCACTGTAAATCGAAGAAAATTCATACCGGTGAAGTCCGGCGAGATAAAATTGTTGTTCACACTTTTTGTACCGCTGCTTTATTGACGGTGGTAATAAAATAGTTCTTATTTTTTTATTCATCCTTTAATACGTAAAAATGAAACGGTTCAACATTTTATTATTTTCTCTTCTATGTTTATTTGTTGTCAGCTCCTGTAACAGCGGCAGCAATTCTTCTGAAACTACTCAAACACCCACTGCTGACAGCGGTAGTGTTGACGGCTTTAAACTGGCTGTTCAAATGTGGACGTTCAGAATGTTTCCTTTCGCAGAGGCTATCAATAAAGTAGATAGTGCCGGTATTAAATATATAGAGGCTTTTTTCGGGCAAACCCTAGGTGGAGACATGAAAGGGGAATTCGGTCCAGACATGGACAGCAGTACCCGCAATAAGCTTAAGAGCTTATTGCAATCCAAAGGAATCAGTATCATCGCTATGGGGGTTATTTCTCCTAAGGATGATGCCGAATGGCTGAAGGCCTTCAATCTGGCTAAAGAATTTGGTTTGAGTTACATCACCACAGAACCTAAGAAAGACCAATGGAATATGATAGACAGCCTGAGTAATGCTTTCGGAATTAAGATTGCTATCCACGATCATCCCCGACCCAGCCCTTACTGGTCGCCTGATTCAGTATTAGCCGCGATTCAGGGACATAAAAATATTGGCGCCTGCGCTGATATCGGACATTGGGCACGTAACGGACTTGATCCTGTAGAATGCCTAAAAAAACTTAATGGTCATGTCTACGGCGTGCATTTTAAAGATGTTATCAAGTTTGATGATACCAAAGCTGCAGACACAGTGGTAGGCAAAGGAATTATTGATTTACCAGCCGTTTTTGCAGAGTTGAAAAAACAGAATTTCAATGGAGCATTTTCTATTGAACACGAATCCAACTGGTATAATAATCTACCGGATGTTATTGAAACCAGGAAGTATTTTGAAGCACAGATAGAGAAGCTGAAATAATTTGAAAGTTTCGGATCGGGGAGTTTGGAGTCGGAGAAACCTGTCAGGTTTTGTTGGAAAGGCAATTGCCTCATAAGACAACGCAACCTGACAGGTTGAAGTTCTACGGAAAAACCTGTCAGATTTTGTTGGGAATACATTTACCTCATAAGACAACACAATCTGACAGGTTTGAAGTTTATCAACTAAAAACATTCTAACCAGAAACTAAAAACCTTTTCTTTCTAATAATCCATAAAACCGGCGGCTGGCTGTATCTGCAATTTTCCCATCGGAGGTTTTATAAATGAAGTAGGCGGCTAAATCCTTTTTTTCTGCAACAAAATTCAATGCCTTTTGTAATCCCATCGTCATTAATACATTGTCGTAGGCATCGGCAGTAATGGCATCTTTTGCCACAACAGTAACGCTGATCAACTCATTTTGGGTAGGATAACCTGTTCTGATATCAATTGTATGACTGAACTTTTTCCCTTCACTTTCATGAAATTTTCTGTAATTCCCTGAAGTAGTAACAGCCCCTTTGGAAATACTGATCACTTTTTGAATAATGGTACTTTCTACTCCGCCTCTTCCGGGTGCTTCAATACCAATTTTCATTGTTTCATGATTGGGATATTTTCTTCCTCTTACCCTTACTTCACCCCCAATTTCCACCACATAATTCAGAATTCCGTTTTGTTCCAGCACATCGGCGATTACATCCACACTATAACCCTGTGCTATACCGTCCACATCAATACGAACACAGGGTTTCGTTTTAACAAGACGGTTCTCTTCTAATTTAATTTTATCGGCACCTATGCATCTCAACAATGCCCGTACTTTAGCAGTGTCAGGAAACTTCTTAACCGGTTTTGCACTAAAGCCCCAGGCTTCCACCAGGGGTTGCACAGTAATATCAAATAAGCCTTCTGATTGATTCCATACTTCCAGGGACTTCTCCACCACTTTCCTCAAATAATCATCAATGACGATCCCTTTTCGGGAAGAATTAAATCTACTGATCACCGACCAGGGTTTATAAACGGAAAGCGAATTGTCTAACCGGGTAAGCACGCTGTCAATCTGAACCTTCTTAATTATGCTGTCTGCAGCGTAATAAGTTACCTGCCAGGTAGTACCCTGGGCAAAGCCATTAAATTGGATTCTATGAGTTCCCTGATCTGCTGAAATATTGGGAAAGAGAGGAAATATCTTCAATAGAAACAATACAAACCAAATCATTCCCAAATATAGCGTAAAGACGATATGGGAATCGTTAATTATGAAAAGCAGGAATGTCATAGCTAACGGAAACTACCGCCAATAAAAGCCAGTGCATCCGTGATACCCGTGCGCCAATAGGTCCAGTTGTGAGTGCCATCACGTACCCGATATTCGTGAGTCACCTGTTTTTTTCTTAGCGCAATATGCAATAAGGAATTGCCAACAGCCAAAAAATCTTCATCGCCACAATCTATCCAATACCGTACTTTACTCAGTTCCGTTGCGGATTTCCTGTCAATAATAGACAGCGGTGAATTATCGTACCAGGCTTTAGTCAGTCTGGCTTTGCCTTTTAATCCCCGTCCATACAATTGTCCAAATATCTGTTCCCATTCCCGGTCTGACATATTCACCAATTCATCATCACTGAATATTCCTGCACTCAACGGAGCTGCAGCGGAAAAATACTCCGGATATTTTAAGGCATAAATCAGGGTACCATAACCACCCATTGAAAGTCCGGCAACTCCTCTGTAACGTTTTTGTGACTTTATACGATAGGTTTTTTCCACTACAGGAATAAATTCCCTGATGAAAAAATCTTCATACTTTTCTTTTCCATCATAAGAGTTGATATACCAGCTTGAATCGCCGTTAGGCATCACAATAATCATTGGGGGAATCGTTCCTTCGGCAATAGCTTTATCAGCATATCTGTTGATCTCTCCAAATTGCAGCCAGCCTGTATTATCATCTGTATATCCATGCAGCAGATACACTACCGGATATGTTCTTTGTGAGGATTCATAATCAGGAGGAAGATATATTGCATACCTAACCGCTCTGTCCAAAATAGCGCTGGAAACAGTAACCTCTTCAATCACTTTTCCATATCGCTGAGCATGTACAAAAGAAGATGCTGAAAAAATAAAAAGAAAAAAAAGCCAGGGCTTCATAAAATAAATTTTTAAGAATATATTGATTCCTGCTGATATCTAATAGATCATCCACTTCAGAATATCATTTCAAATCCGGATTACTGTATCGGCGTAAATATATAGTTAAGCACTCTCTCCTCATAATTTGCGAGGGTATATACTACCAGGGTTCCATTTCTGCGAATAAAAGTATACCTGAAACGATCTGCATTTTGCTCCTTCTTAGTGGCCTTTCTAAACCAACGTTCCAAATCAAAGCGGGTAGTATTATAAATTTCAATTTTTTTAAGTTTCCCTGTATTGAGTTTCTTTCGGTTGTATTCCAGATTACCTTCGACAGGTTCAAATATAGCAGGTCGGAATAAAAAACTACTTACAAGCAGGTTATTATCAAAAGATACGGTTAGCGTATCGCCTAAATAACCATAAACATAACGTTCCCCATTATCGCTGATATTTTTTTTAACAGGTTCGCCAAACAATTGAAGGGTTTGCGCAGATGTTGTAATTCCCTTTTCCAATTTACGTACATTCTCTTCAGGAATAGGATGGTATATGGCAAAGGGTGTGCTGGATGGATTATATCGTTTACTGCATCCCACAATGGAAAGGATCATTATCCCACCGAAAACTATGTGTTTTATCATAAGAAGTTAAGTTCATTTGTTTTTAGCTGTAGCTTACACATTCTTTCATTTCTTTTTCTGTATAAGCCAATCCATATTGTTTTAAAACATCTTCGGGCACTCCATTCCATTGATTGGGTTGGTTACCTTTATAGCCTATGTCATCAATCCCTATCCTGGAGGTATAAAATCCGGTACAGGTAAGATTGCGCATAAGGGTAAAAAAAGAAATCCCCTGCGTCATCTCAGGTTTTGCCTTTTGAGGATAGGCAATATCGTCCACCACCAATAATTGCTGCGATTGGTCACAAGCTTTAAAGTTCTTCTGAAACCTACGATAACATTCGCGGTCTAACCAGCGCAGCCCACCTCTCAGCGGTACCTGGTGCTGTGGCATATCCTTTACAATGAATTCAATGAATTCCGGCACTCCTGCCTCCGTAGCGCTGCCACTTACCTCATCTTTGGGGATGATGATATCCGCTAAAACAGCAAGGGTAGCCATTTCATGTTCGGTAAAAAAAGTACTGGAGATAATCCGGTTATAATGTTCAATTTCCTGGGGCTGCCTGTCCGGGCCTGCAGCAGGCGTACTTCCTCCCGCAGCAGTAGCGGTTGCAGATTCGGGTTTCTTTTTATCTGACAATTTACAGGCATCAAATAAAACGGTAGAAGAGAGGGAACCCAACCCTATTATTTTAAGTGATTTTCTTCTGTCCATATAAAATGTTTTTATTTATTCATTCAAAATAGCCTTTTGGCAAATAAATTAAAGGTTCTGCTTTTTCAATTCATCAATGATATGTTCGGAAGCCCGCATGGATAAAGCCAGAATCGTCCAGGTAATATTTTTATCGGCCTGAGAAGTAAATGCTGCCCCGTCCACAACATAAAGGTTTTTACAATCATGCGCCTGATTCCATTTATTCAAGGCCGAAGTCTTTGGATCATCTCCCATACGGGCAGTGCCGCCTTCGTGAATAATCTTACCGGGAGATTCCAAACCGTATTTATTTTCTGGTCCATCTTTGTCGCCCCAGGTGATTACTGCCCCCATATTGTGCATGATCTCCTTAAAAGTTTCCTTCATGTGTTTGGCCTGCTTCACTTCATAATCGCTCCATTTTACATTGAAGCGCAATACCGGTATCCCGTATTTATCCACTACATTAGGATCAATTTCGCAGAAATTATCATATCTCGGTACAGCTTCTCCGCGTCCGGCCATTCCCACAGAGGCGCCGTAAAAGAATCGCTGGTCTTCTTTCAACGATTTACCATAGCCGCCGGCTTCTTTTTTCTTTCCATTAACTTCATGTTTGCCATTCAGGTTTTCAATTCCAAAGCCTATTCCATAGGCAGGCATTCCCATTCCCCCCCAATATTCAATGTGATAGCCACGTGGAAAGTCCAGCTTTTTATTGTCACCCCACCAGGGTGAGTAAACGTGCATTCCACCTACGCCATCTTCATTATAACGCTTGCGACCAAAAAGTTTCGGAAGATATCCGCCCAGCCCGGCGCCAGTGGAATCATGCAGATATCTGCCAACCACACCGCTTGAATTAGACAACCCGTTGGGATGGTGTGGCGATTTTGAATTCAGCATCAGCCTTGCCGTTTCACAGGCGCTGGCTGCCAATACCACCACTTTGGCATTCACCTGGTATTCAATCATATCCTCCTTATTTACATAGGATATGCCTGTTGCCAATCCCTCCTTATCGGTGATCACTTCTCTGGCCATCGCATTTGCAATAATATCCACATTACCGGTCTCTACTGCCGGATTTACCAGTACAGAACCCGAGGTGAAATCGGCGTAAAACTGGCATGACCTGTTGCATTGTCCGCAATATACACATACTCCTCTCCCATTTATAGGCTGAGTG
>CAZFGP010000173.1:0-8375 GCA_964518685.1 uncultured Terrimonas sp. | reverse complement strand
ATTAGCTAATTTTTGACCAAATTGATCGGTGCCGTCCCATCTGAAATCTGTAATATTCCTCCCAATTCTCAAAGGACCCAGTTCTTCTTTTGTTATTTCCCGCACTATTTTTCCGGTGATGGTTAACACCTGAATACGGATATTCTGGGGTACATCACTCCCGGTTAATGTAAACACAAAAGCTGTTGAAGTAGTAAAGGGATTGGGGTAATTAAACATATTGGAGATCATTGGTTTATTAATGATCTTAAAACCGACACGGTATTCGGTTCGACCGCTATGATTATCGCTTTTATCTCTGCCAGATACAATCAGTTCATAATCTCCGTCTTCTAAAAAAGAGGGATTGAAGTCAATGGTTGCTGTATTGTCGTTTACATTACCGGTATTAAGATTTGCAGGGGTAAATCTTAAGGTATCACTTGCAAAAGTGAAGGCTCTGGTCTGACCACCGGGAAACCTCACCTGCACTTTTATTAGAGCGGTATCATCCAAAGCCAGGAATTTGTTCTCGTCCTTAAGTTTAATCAGGATATGAGGTTTTGCCGCCACAATATCATTGTTGAGTATATGTGCCCCATCAAAAGTCACATCAAGCAAAGGATTTACATTGTCTGCTCTTACGTAGAAGTTATGGATGATATAATTGTTAAAATGATACTGCTCCGGCTGATCGTTGTCTGAGTTGATCTCCACCAGCAATAAGTTCATCCCCGGATAGTTTTTCGTATCCACTTCATAAGAAAAAATAAGCGTATCGCCGGCAATAAGGGGTTTGCCCTTTGGCAAATCTATCAGGTGTTGTACGTTTTTACTGTCTGTTATTATCGCACTGAGTTTAAGACTATCAAAAGCAATTTCACTTATGTTTTTAAATGCAATTGCAAAATTGAATTTCTCTCCGATCTCCAGCGTATCTTTTCCTTTAAAATATAAGTTTGGCGCTATTGATCCTTCTGGTGGAAGATTACCATTAAGGCGCCAATAATCAAGTTGGTAAGGTGTGGCATTAGCCTTATCCTCTGTGTACATCCTTAATTTTAAAAACGGATACGTCTTCCCGTCAATAAAATCAACAGCAGTATCCCGTGCGGTGTAGATAGTGGTTAACAATTCAACATCATTATTAGCATTTTTTCCGTAAACTTCAACTTTTGATTGATCCAATGATAGCGCATCAACACTATGACCCTCCCAATGAATTTCATTCCATTTTAATGCCGGACCAAACCAGGGGGATTCAACATAGCCTTTTTCAAGTGATTCCTCAAGTTCAAAATTCTCGTTAAAATAATCATCCTCGGTTTTACCCACCCGCTGAAAAATCGGATACCCGGGATCATCTTTCCTGAAAAAGAAAAGAAAGGGTATATTACGGGTAAAACTGTCAATTTTATTAAGCCCCAATTCTTTCATTTTGTGATAAAGCGATCTGTTTGATCCCAGATTGACAGTGTCTGCCATCCAGTCGCCAATAAATGACTTATTGGCGGCGGTCCATGTAGGTCTGGAAGAGCCCGTCCAGTAAATCATAACCATACTTCCGGCGGGGATAGAATCAAACATCTGCATAGCCTTTCTCCGCTGTGACGAATCTGCAAAACGATACGAAAACGAATAGGGCGGCAAATGACACAATGGACGGCTTCCAAAACGAGCTTCACCTGGAGCCACGTTCTCATTCTTCCACGGCTTCGCTGTTTTAGCATCAAAGACTATTATCTGGAGCACATTAAATTCGCATAACCAGCTGGCTATTCTCTCATCATCCCTGCTGATAGTAATGGCAGCGTCCTGAAATGCAGGATATAAACCCAGCTTTGCGTTGATATTCACCTTCCTCGTATCAAAATAAAATTTCCTATCGGACGAATTCAGATTCATCGAATCATAGACGCTATAAGTATGTTGGAAATAGTGTGACTGGTTATATCCCGGGGTACTATGGGTGTTAAACAGGAAAGAAGAATTGTTCCATACCGCGTTATCACCGGTGGTGGTGGTACGCCAGTAGTACACTGTATTATTAACCAAATTGATATTGGGCTGAAATTCAATAGTTCCTCCCCGGCTGCCCTGAGTTATTGTTTTCTTTAGAGGAGAATTGAACAACTCAGTCGTATCTATTTCCATTGAATAATTTTTGCTTTCTTTGGACAGAAGCGGCGTAAAGGCGTAAAACTTAGATATTGCCTGGTTAACAATAGACAAATCATAGGGAAATACCGGTCTTAATTCATCTTCTAAAATATAAAATGATTTAGTAACGATATTGTTCGTTTCAGACATTTCCTCTACTTCATCATCAGCATCAATTTCAATAATAAACCGATTTTCTCCCTTCTCAATAACCCCATTTACCGGAATAGTAACATTTAAATTATACTCCTGTCTGATTCCTCCGATTCTATTTCTCAAAATAGTAATCATACGGCCATCGGGCATTTGACGTTTGATATCAACCGTAATCGAATCAGCTATTGCCTTCCCCAGATTTTGGAACGTTACGGAAAGCGGAAAAGAATTATCTGCCACGGATATGCGGGATGGAAATTTCACCATCTGATTTTCTACTACATAATCCGGTTTAGACTGAAAATAGAAACTGACCATTGGATCGCCATTCAATGTAATCTGTTCTGCGTGGATTCGAGCAAAAAAATCACTCCCCCAAACATCGAGCATATATCGAAAAGCATCTTCCAGAATCTTCCCAATTGAAAGTCCAAAATCTCTTTGAGATAAAGTTTTATAAAGGCCATTCAGGTACGTATTCATATAATTCACAATACCATAATGGGAACTCGCTATAAATCCAATACTTCCACGCTGATCTGCCAGTGTATATTTTTCAGACAACGAGGTTATCACATTTACCCGTGCAGGATCATAAGTAAATATATCGCCAGCCAAACATCCATTCACAAAAAAGAAAGGATACTTTCCCTGGTTTTCATATATTGAAGGTTCATCTATATTGAATTCAAGGGTATTAAAGGATGAATGTCCGAAATAGTTTATTATACCAATTCCATCATTAAACAATTGCTTTAATTCCTGAGTGGTCAACTGGCTCGCTACTACTGAAGAGTTACTAAAACTTTTTACTTTCCCTCCAAACAAAGTATCTTCTATTATCCCTTTCAGGTGATTCATATATCCTCCTATCTCAGCAGTAAGAGTTGGGTTGCCACCTCCAATTGCATGTACAATATTTTTCATCCACCCTCTACCGGCAACAGTTTGTGGAGCATCAGCACCAATTGACTCATATTCCTTAACCTTCTTTAGGTAATTTTCAACCTCAGCAGGCGTAATGACCGACAATCTGCCAACCGGAATGCTGGAGATGGATTCATTATTCCTGGCTACCATCAGGTTATCGGATGCAGGATGGCCAAACGAAGGAACCAGGTTTAAACGATCCAGCAGCGGGTTGGCCTGATTCGTTCTGGCATCAATATAATTCACTCCTTTTCCTATAATAAATATTGCCTTAGGATAAACTGAAAAAACGTCCTCCGCGTATGCTACAAAGTTTTTTACAGCTCCCGGGTGTCGCTTTATTCCATAAGCAAACTGATCTCTCAATTGATCAATATCGTAAGTTTTTGCGATGTAATTTCCTCCGGCTGCAGAACTGCGATATTGTGCATAAGCCTGAACAGGATTCCCCTGGGATCCATTATATAAAATGGGATTACTAATTATCAGGTAATCCCCCTGATAATCCGGATGCGCATAATTTATAAAGTTGCGCATAGTTAGAGTGGTAACCTGGTTGATATTAGCTGCTGTCATATTCATCAGCACCAATTTTCTTTTCTGGGCTGAAGGCAGCAGAACAAATTTTATGACGCCCGATTCAGAAATATCACCGGTATATCTTTTTCGGTTAGACAGATCATACAGTACCGGGGCAACACTGCCTCTGTTAAAGTTAGTGATCCTCAAAAAATTTCCATTATTGGATTCGGGCAATTCAAATACAAAGTTACCACTGTTTCCAAAATTAAACTGCCGGGGATAGGTGATCTCATAGTTTGAAACCACCATACGATCATTGGGATTAGTTGAGGTATTGGTAATTTTAACAATTGCGCTGCCTGTATTGAGCAAGCCCGGAGGCAGGGTCACTTTCTGGCGCTGGTCATTAAACACATTCATCACGGCATCTACCACCTGAGTGTTGTTTATGCTCACACTCAAATTTCTGTTATAGAGTGCATTTCCGGCGGCGGCAATATAGAAACTGGCGTCTGGGCCGGCAGTATAAACAAATAAATTATTAACCGTTTCACTGAGCGGTGAAGCCGGCCGAATATCTCCGCTGGTATAGCCTTCACCCTTATCATACACCGAGGAATAAATATACTCCACAACCAGCGATGCATAACCGGGGTTAAGCCTGTTTTTATAATATTTACCATAGGTAAACATGAAATAAGGCTCCGCTTCAAGCGTATTTCCTGCGATATTATTGGCTTCATTAGTCAATCTCAGATTATTCGCATTAGGATTAACTGTTAAGAAGTAAGAAGCTGTGTCCGTTTCAAGGCTCCAGTAATCGGATAACTGATCATTTATATTCCGATACAATTTGGTATCGGGCTTACCATCATTCATCTCTCCCCAAAACTCAAGAAATCCATTTGCATCCAAAGCTCCGGCTGCTACTGAGGTATATAATGGAATTTGTACCCCATTTCGCCACAACTGAAAATTTTCTGC
Source organism: uncultured Terrimonas sp. (assembly GCA_964518685.1). GTDB lineage: Bacteria > Bacteroidota > Bacteroidia > Chitinophagales > Chitinophagaceae > Agriterribacter. The sequence continues at coordinate 3,644 of CAZFGP010000173.1, read as the reverse complement.
CGGTGTATCACTCAAACCTGCGGATTCTAAAACGGAACGGGAAATCCGGTACAATCCCGTTTTACCTACAGGAAATTTATAATAAGTTTTATTATAATCTATCCACTCATTATTATATTGAGCCTGTGATGCAAAAAAACTGAATACACATATCAGGAAGAAAATTCGTTTTAACATAGGCTACTTTATTTTTGCACCTTTTGAATTATCCTTTTTAACCAGATCCAAACGAACCGAAAAAATATGCGTGTATAAAGGATTCGACTGATTGGCAAGATTGGTGAAGGCGTAATCAATGGCAATGTGTTTCAGCTTAAAACCAGCACCAATGCCGGGTTGATAAATCCAAACCTTTTTCTGATTGAGCGTATCCCCATCCGAAAGGGCACGCTGGAAATTATAAATACCGCTTCTGACAAAAATGAGGTTTTTATAACCTAACTCAACGCCAACCCTGGGATCGGCGCTTACAAGATTAGAACTGACGACCACATTTCGTTTCCCGTCAAAGGTAAGGTCGGCATTCACTTCGGCAAGCAGATTAAATCCTTTGCCTAAAGTAAAATCGTAGGCGGCTCCCAACATCAGGCGAGGTGCCGTCAACTCAGTAGATTTTACCGGCACTTCATTGTCGGTGAGATAAAGTACTTCTTTTTCTTCCTCTGTAAAACTGAAGCTCCATGCATTAAAAGTAGTGGTAACATCTCTGGCGGCAATTCCTAATTTCCATTTTCCTGTTTGCATTTGTATTCCTGCATCAACACCAAATCCCCATGCACGTGCAAAGGAACCCACATTCCGATGAATTACCTTCGCATTTATCCCAAAACTGAAAAGGCGGTCTCCCATTTGTTTTAAGTTTTGTGCATAGGAAAAAAGGAACGCATAATCTGCTGATGAAAAAGACCGGATATTATTATAATTAATAGAACCATCCGGTTCAACCAGGTACAGCGTATTGGGAATATCATCCACGCCAAAACGTACCAGAGACAACCCTATGGTTCTTTTTTTATCGCTTAAGGGAATGGCTATGCTTCCATAATCGTATTTGCCTATTCCGGAGAAATATTCTGCATGCATAAAATTCACCACAGGATAATCTTTTATATGCACCAGCCCTGCAGGATTCCAGTATCCGGCATTCCCATCCTGCACTGAAGCAACCTGGGCCCCGCCCATTCCTAAACCTCTGGCACCGGCTCCTATATTTAAAAACTCATTTGAATACTTACGAAACTGACCATAGGAGGATATACTACTGCTCAACAAAACAAACCAATAAATTCTCAGTAGTGTTTTTTTCATCTGTTTTTTTTACTAATCAGTAATGACTTCACTATTACCAGGTTTAGAGATACTCCCCACCTGTATTGATGCAAATATACGCCGTAACAATTATCCGTGTAAGCATTAAAACACAAGGTTTTATAACGGATTTATTGCCGAATTATTGTCTTTTTCAACAACCTTAATAAACTAACCCTATTTTTGCGGAAAAGGATAAAAGATGACGCTCATAGAGGAATTAAACTGGAGGGGCATGCTTCAGGATATAATACCAGGTACGGAAGAACAACTGAACAAGGAAATGACTACAGCTTATATTGGATTTGATCCAACGGCCGATAGTTTACATATTGGAAGCCTGGTTCCTATTCTATTATTGGTTCATCTGCAAAGGAATGGACACCAGCCAATTGCTTTAATCGGCGGTGCAACCGGCATGATTGGAGATCCTACAGGAAAGAGCGAAGAAAGAAACCTGCTTAGTCCGGAGCAGCTGGAGGTAAATATTGCAGGTATAAGAAAGCAATTGGAAAAGCACCTGGACTTTAGTCCTTCGTTAAAAAACAGAGCTGAGCTGGTGAACAATTATGATTGGTTCAGAAAAATCAGTTTTATAGATTTCCTGAGAGATGCAGGAAAACATATTACTGTTAACTATATGATGTCCAAGGAAAGTGTAAAAAAACGTATTGAGGGTGATACAGGTATCAGTTACACCGAATTTGCCTACCAACTGATGCAGGGGTATGATTTCTATTGGCTCTACCAGCAAAAAAACTGCAAATTGCAAATGGGAGGAAGTGATCAGTGGGGTAATATTACCACCGGCACCGAGCTTATCCGGCGAAAAACCGGCGGCGAAGTTTTTGCCTTTACATGTCCGCTGATTAAGAAAGCAGACGGAGGGAAGTTTGGAAAAACAGAAAAAGGTAATGTGTGGTTAGACCCGGAAAAAACTTCTCCGTACCAATTTTATCAATTCTGGATGAACGCATCGGATGAAGATGCGGAAAAATGGATTAAGATATTCACCTTCCTGTCACCGCCCCAAATTGAGCGCCTTATCCAGGAACATCATGAAAATCCTGCCAATAGAATTTTACAAAAATCACTTGCAAAGGAAGTAACTGTTTTTATACATGGAGAAGACCAGTACGACAAGGCCCTTGAGACTACGGAAAAACTTTTCTCCCTAAGCAGTGTCTCCGCCTCCTCATTGAGTGTGGAAGACCTCGAAAATATGGAAGGCGTGATACAATCCGATTTTCCGCGACAAAGAATAGAGGATGGCATTGATATTGTTACCTTCTTATCTGAAACAGGTATTTTATCCAGCAAAGGAGAGGCCAGGAAAATGATTCAAAACGGAGGCATCAGCATAAACCGCAAAAAGATTCCGGATATTGCAAAACAAATAAACCAGGCCGATTTGCTGCATGACCGCTACCTCCTGGTGCAAAAAGGAAAGAAGAATTATTACTTAGTAATAGCGAAATAAATATAACCGCTGGAAATTTGGTTTACTAAACCCGAGTATTTACTTTTGCAGCCCTTTAGTTCTTAAAAGGATCGGATTGGCCTATAGTATAATGGTAGTACAACAGATTTTGGTTCTGTCTGTCTTGGTTCGAATCCAGGTAGGCCAACATTTCCTCCTCCAACTCCGAAGATGTTTCATTTTAATCAGTACATGCCCGTCAAAAGTTTTTTCTTAAAATAACAGGGAAGATCCGGCATTTTATTTTGAAATCTGGAATTTCCCGGATTCTATAACTCGGCCATTTTTATCTCGCAGCTGGAAAATAAAAACACCACGGGCAAAATCCGAGAGATCAATCTGGTTGGATACACTAAGATTGGAAAGCTCCCATACTTTCTTACCCACAAAATTATAGATCGTCAGGTTATACCCCCGGTCAAAATGACGCTGAAACTCGAAATTGATGAAAGTAGTCGCAGGATTGGGAAAAAACCTTAGCACCTTTACCTGTGCATCTTTAACAGAATAACCGTAGCTGTTCTGACTAAAGCCAGAAAACTGAAACATGATTCCCATTAAAAATACCAGTGTAAAATTTTTCACTCTATAAAAATAGGGTTTTAATGCATAATATAACGCTAAATTTATGAGATGAAGTATAAAAAGAACCGTGATAAATGATAATTTGAAAAAAGAAAAACTGGCTTATATCCAAATATATGGCTAATAACGGATCCTGTTTTCTTTTGGGAACCGACTCTAAAAGTACAAATGGAATCCGGAATGTTGTAAAAAATAATATAACTTATGATTCGTTTGATAAGTATTTTATTAGGACTTGTTGCTATTATCTGTTTTTGGGGCGGGGTAAATG
>CAZFGP010000172.1:0-8419 GCA_964518685.1 uncultured Terrimonas sp. | reverse complement strand
TACGAATTCCAACAAAAGATTCGTGCATTCGTGGCATTTTAACTCACATCCCATGACGTGCCCCGGTTATTCAGCACCCCCTATGTAGATTAGGTAACGAATCCTCTTTAAAAAAATATTGCGATCTGCTATTAAACAAACCGCAATAATTTGAAATAGTAACGAACTATTGTCTTATTTCTTTTTCTTAGTTTTTGCAGGTGTTGCGGACTTACTCAAATCTTTTACTCTGATATTGCGAAACCACAGAGTATCGCCATGTCCTAAGAATCCGATATGTCCGGTAGTTCTTTTTAAGCCGGGATGCTCCCGATGATCGGGTGTGCCATTTCTGGTTGCTTCTGCCAGATCTCCATCCACGATAACTGTTCCATTAAGAGTCACTTTAATATGATTCCCTTTTGCATAAATCTCCTCCTCATTCCATTCTCCAACGGGCTTTAAATATCCTCTTTTTGCCGGGATAATACCATATACTGAACCATGGTATTGATAAGGTTTCAGGTCTTTATAAATTTCAGCCTCATTATCCAGAATCTGTATCTCCATACCTTCATAAGCGCCATCCCCCTTAAGAGGAGCACGGATGCCAACACCATTATTACCCCCGGGAGTAAGCTTAAATTCAAAACGGTAAATAAAATCACTGAATTCGTCTTTCGTATAAATATTCCCATTGCCTCCTCTTTTGGGATAAACTGCCATAGTACCATCTTCTACTATATAAGAGGTTTTGTTGCCTACCCATTCATGCAGATTGGTGCCATCAAATAGAACCTTAAACCCTTCCTTCTGCTCTTCGGGCGTTAATACATAAGGTTTTGGACGGGGAATTTCCCGCAGGTAAATATCCCGGTAAGCAATATAGGTGCCATGTGCCTGCAGCTCAATTTGTTCTTCCGGAAAGATAGGCAGGTTACGATCCCAAAAATTCTCCAAAGGAATCTTATCTACTACTAATTGTCCATTTAAATACACGGTAACCTGGTCGCCCACCATCGTTATATGAAAGGTATTCCAGTCTCCTATTGCATTGTCTGCCAGTTTCAGGGGTTTACTTTCATTCACCTGATTATTGTATAAACCTCCTGAGCCCACTTCAGCGCCCACATCTACTCTGGAGGTATCCCATATTTGCACCTGCGGTGTTCCGCGTAAATAAATACCGGCATCTCCCTTTTCTGTGATTTTCCAATCTACATACATTTCAAAATCTCCATACTTCTTTACGGTGCATAAATTATCCCCCTTTCCGGTAAAAATCAATAAACCGTCTTTTACTGTCCAGCCGGTGCGCATCTTCTCATCTGCTTTCTCCTGTTCTTTAGCAAGGGTAGCAGCATCCATCTGATTCCTCCTGATTGGATTAGCTACAAGCCCCTTCCATCCGGTTAAATCTTTACCATTAAACAATGACACAAAACCCTCACCATGAGGCATTGCAGTCAATTGTTTCTCAACCGCTTCCTTCAAATACTGACTTTCATTTCCATTGCCCATAGCCTCCACAGCCCTGCCTACTAATGCCCTTACATTATTTCCGTGCAAGGATTTATCACTCAGCACAATATCCACTATTGTGTTGGCTGCTTTTCGCTTCAGATCCGGATGATCTAAAAAGCTACCCGCATAAAGGAGGGCGGGGAAGGTTTTGCACTTCCCAACCAAATCAATGATTTTCCTTTTCTGATCATTGGTTCCGGCGTAATCCATTGCATCACGAAGCAGGAGTAGCTTTTCATCAGGAGATTCGTTTGACAGTCCGATTTGTTTAATAAATCCATCCAACAGCCTGTCCCTATCCGAGCCCTGTTCCAATGTTTTCAGAAGCTGATGTGCCTGATGCACAGCCATCCCGTTTTTCCATCCGGAAAGGGCATTGATAACGGCGGCATTCGTTTGAGGGTTTCCATTGGCATAGGCATTCAATACCGTATGCAGTCCTTTCTTACCCCCAATTCCTGAAAGAATATTATAGAAAAGATATTTCTTTTCCCCGGGCGCCCTGTTTTCCTGAGCCATGATCATGGAGGCAGCCTGTTCCGGGTTTTTATTATTCCCAACAGCAGCAACCAATATCCCCTGTATATCGCTCACGTCTTCCGGGGTTTTTGCAGCCAACAGAAGTGTAGTCAGTTGGGGTATATGAACCGGAGAAACTAAATGCTTTAAAGCATTGCGGGCGGCCTTTTTAATGGAAGGATCTGCATCATTGACCATAGTCAGCATTTCTCTCACTTTGTTTCTGGCTCCACGTTCTCCCAATATTTCTACCAATGCTGCTTTCCCTGCTGGTGGCGCTCCCTGCAAAGCTTCACTTACGTCCGCCACCAACTTATCTCCTTTTACCGACAACAGAGCCAACTTTACGGCTGCGATATCGTTTCCGCTTCCGGTTTTTAACACCTCCAGCAAAGCCGGCACTACCTCCTGTTGCCCTATTTTTGCAGCAGCAGCAATTGCCGCAAGTCGTATTCCGTTGTTACCGCTACGTAAAGATTGTAATGCAAGAGGTAAAGCGGCAGCTATGTTCCGGTCGCCAAACATATTTAAAATGGCAGCTTTGGCATCATCCCCTGACTTGTTGTATGTTTTTATCCATTGGGCGGCGTTATTTTCATTCAGATAAGGCGCCGCAAGTTTCAAAGCTGCATCGCGGTATTCAAAATCCTTATCTTTCATAGCGCCCGTTAAAAGTGCGAGGCTGCTCTCTCCCTGAATATCGGCCAGCACCTTCAAAGCCGCGCTTCGGGTTTGCACCTGTTTGGATGCTTTTTTCAGGAGCGTTTTCGCTGCCTTTTCAGCAACTTGTGCATGTCCGTTTACAGCCAGCTGTTGCAGGTAAAGAAGATAAGAAGACGTAGCATTAGTAGCATCGTAGTTATAACCACTCTTAGCGGCAGTGGCATTCAAAAATTTAAGGGAAGCGGGATCTCCTATTTTGGCGAGCGCATAAACAGCCACTTTGGTTAATGCCGGATCCTTACTTTTGGCCAACCCGGCAAGCTGGGGTAAAGCCGAACCAAAGCGGGTATCTCCCAAAGCCTGTACCAAAGAAAGTTGTGCATTACCGGTGGCTCCTTCCAAGGCCTGGAGGAGGGTACTTTTAGCCAATTCGGTATTAATTGAAGCCAGCGTCCGCGCTGCGGGATCAGAAAGCCTTTCATCATGCAAGAAAGGTTTCAGATAAGCCACCGCATCGTCTTTTCCAATATGCTCTATCTGGGTGATAATGAATAGCTGTGCTTCCTTATTCGTTAACTTTTCAAGAGCCCGCCCATATGACCTTACAGCCATCTGACGCCAATTTTCTTTCCCCACGCCACTGGCAGAAAAAGAAAATCCATTGATAGCGAAATGCAATTTGGTCGGGTCGCCGGAATCATTCAAACGGGTAACCATTTCCAACAAACCTTCTTCTCCCAATTTAAAAACAGCCTCGGCATTAACATTCAGTTGTATTGCATCTTCGGCAGGCGTTTTAGCCAGAAGATCAGCTATTTTAGTAGTAGTGGTACGGTTATCATCGTTTTGTGCAACAGTAGTCTGCAGCACAAAAAAAAGAAACAGGATGGTAGATAATAATTGTCGCATGTAATAAAATATTGTCGTTTTAATAGATTGTATCTTTTAAACCTTCAGGTTAAGACTTTAGTGATCACCTTAATTCCAGGATTCCTGCTTTATATGAACCAGGGTTCCCGCATAGGTGGATTCAGCAGGCGGTTAGCGCCATCATCATTGATAAATTCCTGTTTTACAGGATCAAAACGCAGAGAGCGACCCAATTGTAATGCAACCTTTCCCATATTCACAATGGTAGCAGAACGGTGTCCGTTGGCTTCATTTAAGGCAAAGGTTTTTCTATTCTTCACAGCCTCAACAAAGTCGGTAACCTGAGGAAGCGGATCAGGAAATGCAGCTAATTTCTTCTCCAAATCCGGAATATCTGATCGGAATCCGGGATATAATTTCCCCTGGGGGCCTTCTATATATGCAGCATGTTCTTCAGTACCTGCGCCATCAAGAATTATCTGGCAACCATCTTCGTAGGTATAAGTAATTTTTCTCCAGGTGCCTACTGCATCATCATGTTGCTGGGGGGCATCTACCTCCACCAATACCGGGCTGGTATCGTCCTTTCCGAGGAAATACTGAACGGGATCAATATAGTGTTGTCCCATATCGCCCAATCCGCCGCCATCATAATCCCAATATCCGCGAAAGGTATTATGTACCCGATGCGCATTGTATGGCTTATAGGGAGCAGGACCGAGCCACATATTATAATCCAGCTCCGAAGGGATGGGTTCCGGCTTTAAATAAGTTTTTCCTACCCAATAAAATTTCCAGTCAAATCCAGTATGCTTACTGACGGTGACCTTCAACGGCCAGCCTAACAAACCGCTCTCCACCAATTTTTTAATAGGCTTAACGGGGGTACCCATTCCATAAAAATTATCAGAGAACCGGAACCAGGTATTGAGACGGAAAATACGGCCATTCTGCTGTACCGCCTCAACGAGGCGCTTCCCTTCTCCTATGGTGCGGGTCATAGGTTTTTCACACCAGATATCTTTACCCGCACGCGCAGCATCAGCAGCAATTATGCCATGCCAGTGGGGTGGAGTGGCAATATGTACAATATCCACTTCCGGAAGTGTGATTAATTCACGGTAGTCTTTAAAAGTCTTCACTCCATTTCCTCCACCTAATTCATTTAATGCCAGTTGTATATGACGAGCGTCCACATCGCAGATTGCAACCGTTTTTGTACCGGCATAAGCAAAGTGATTTCGTCCCATTCCACCCACGCCTATCACGGCTTTGGTAAGGTTATCACTAGGGGCCAGATATCGTGTTCCTCCCAATACATGTCTTGGAACAATTGTAAATGCAGCCAGCGTTCCTAACGAGTTTTTAAGAAACAGGCGCCTTGATTTGTTTTCCTTTGATTTCATATAGATAGACAAATAAAAAGTGTTAAACAAAGGTTCTAAAATACAAATTTCTGCCTATTACGAAAGGAATAATTAAATAGACAGACATGAGGTCTACTTATTTTGTTTGTAGGCTTTTATTGAATCCTGATTGATGCCGAACAACCAGATATCATTTATGGATAGCACATTTCTTACATCTCCCCACAGTGTAAAACCCGATTTCCACTGAGGTATGTATTCAAAACCTCCTTTCCCATTGCCTTTTAGTAAAATACCAAGATTTGCATCATATTTTCCAAAACGAAGTCGTGCCTGATTGATATTACCGCAAAGAAGCAAGTCCTGATAACCATCATTATCGAAATCAAGGGTATTAATAGTAAATATCGGCGAGGACTGTACAATGACAGGAAGGGAACGGATTTCAAACCTGCCACTTTCACTTAGTTCAAAATAGGTTGTACTCAGACAGTTAGCTTTAAAATAAGCTGCATCCTTAAGTTCATCTCTGTCGAAAATATCAGCAAGTGTTTGATCTGCATACGACTTATAATCAGGATAACGGGTACGCATTGTACTTATCTGATCCAGCAATTTATTCCACCATCCATACAGTGGTTTTTCACAAAATACACTTGTTTTGTCTTCCAGTTTACCTTTGTTGTTTATCCAAATCATTACCGGCATCCATTCGCCCACCACAATTAAATCAGGATTCCCGTCTTTATTGATGTCTATCCATGAGGCATCGGTTACCATTCCCATCCGCTCTAATGCCGGCGCTATGGATTTCGTCTGGTTAGTAAAATGTCCTTCCCCGTCATTTATCAGAATAGCACTTTCAGGAACCTCGGGATATCTCCCAGGTACCACCCTTCCTCCTACAAACAAATCGGGGTATCCATCACTGTTAATATCCGAAACACGCACACAACTCTTACTGCTCAACATTTCAGGCAGCGCGTTTTCCATCTTTTTAAAATTCCCTCCGCCATCATTCAGATATAACCTGTCCTGCAGTCGGGAGTCGTTAGGAGAGAAACTGTGGTAGCCGCCACTAACCACATATAAATCCTGAAACCCATCTCCATTGGCGTCAAAAAATACGGCATCTGCATCCTCACTCTCTTTGTCTATTTCAAATGCAGTTTGGGGCTTGCCTGAATAACAAACATAAATATCCAATAAGCCATCTCCGTTCACATCTGCCATAGTTACGCCTGTCTTCCACGGGCCAGTCCTGCTTTCAAAACAACAGAGGATGAATTTTCTTATTTCCGGGAAAGTTTGCCGGACGGCTTTGAATGACTCCTTATATCAATATTTATCTCACTCAATTCCAATAAGTAAATGCTCCACTGTAATCCCGAGAGCAGTTGAAATTTTTCTCAACGTGAGCAGGGTTGGGTTGGTTCCGCCTCTTTCGAGCCTGTTCATATTCGGCTTTTCCATATCAATCAAATCAGCTAATGCTGTCTGACTAAGTCCTCTTTCCAGACGAAGAAAACGGATTCGACTCCCTAAGGCCTTTAAAAATTGATCATCTTCTTTACTTACCTTAAGCATAAGAGATGAAAAATCCTTATTAAAAAAAGATTTTAGGTTATCTTAAATGATAACTATTGGGTATATTTGTTTGGGTCTGATCTTTATGAATATACACCAATCAACTACATATATGAATAGCATCATTCCAACTATTGCCATTGCGGACAACCATCGTCTAATGCGTCAGGCTATAGCAGGCTTTCTTGCCAATAGGGGATTTCAGGTTATCCTTCAAGCAGTAAACGGGCGTAATTTACTTGAAGAGATCAGATCCGAAAACGTCCTTCCGGATATCTGCCTTCTGGATATTGAAATGCCCGAAATGGATGGTTATGAAACAGCAACCTGCCTGCGACGGGAATTTCCTTCCATAAAAATTCTGGGGATTACTGTTTTTGAGAACGAGTCAAAAAAAGAGAAAATGCTGCACAGCGGTGCTGTTGGTTTGCTTATCAAATCTCATAATCCGGAAGAATGGCTGGAAACCATACGACTTCATTGTTATCCCAGCCAGGTAGTGTGCTGAGCCAAAACCCCGTCCGGATTTATCCTTAACCAGAAAATTGCTTTTCAGGCAGGTTTCGGGATCAGCCTTTTCATACCGCTCCTGCAATCGCAGAAAAATGCCGGCTTTTCAAAAAAATACCGGAAAATGTCGTATTATTGTATTTAATTAGTTGCATTAACAACCTTGTGAAACAAAAACATCCAACGACAAACCACGCTTTCTAACCCCATTATTTCGTAGCAAACTGCAATCTTTTTAGTGTACTTTCTGACCCCATTTATTCGACATTGATCAGATTAAAAGTTGAAATTATGTATTCGTATGCTTTGCTGGAAACAGGGTGCTATTATTTGATTGAAGAAAAAGAAGGAGCTCCGGTATCGTTGATTAAAGTGATGCTTGAATCGGACCACTGTTTGTTTATTACCCGTTTTGCAGAAACTGAAATAACAGAATGGAAACGTAAGACGGCTCCTATTTTTGAAATTATTGAATTATTGGATGATAAGACAGTAAAAGCCTGGGAAACCTCGTATTACAGTAACGAAGATGCTTATTACGAAGATGAGGATTAATGAAAGGCGGGGACGAGGGAGTTTTTGGTTTTTAGTTTTTGGTTTGAGAAAACAAACAACATCTCCACTGAAAACAATAAACGGGAAATGTATTAATTTGGCCGCAGAATGGCTTCCCCCTTTTTAGAGTTGAGTGAACTAACTGTGAAGCTCAACGGAAAATATATTCTGGACCGGCTCAACTTAATCATCCAACCAGACGAGCAATGGGCTATTGCCGGCGCTTCGGGCAGTGGAAAAACAACGCTTGCCCACACGCTGGCAGGCAAACATTTTTATTCGGGTCAGGTTATTTTTAATGGACAAAAAGATTTTCGCCTCCGAATAGCAGTTGTGGAACAACAACATCGTTTCAAAAATCTTTCCAACACCTCCGACTTTTATTATCAACAGCGGTATAATGCATCAGAAGCCGATGATGCCGTAACGGTGGCGGATATCCTGGGCGCAGAAATTGAAAGTCCCGGGATTCTTTCGTCGGGAATTAACAAAACAGCAGTACCTGAGTTATTGCAACTCAAAGCGGTGTTGGACGAACCCCTGATCCAGTTATCCAACGGCGAAAATAAAAGGCTTCAAATTGCCTGTGCTATTTTAGAGAATCCGCAGTTGCTTCTCCTGGATAATCCGTTTATCGGATTAGACACGAAGGGAAGAGAGATCCTTATCGGGATCATAAACAAACTAAGTGAAGCAGGGATAAAAATCATTCTTTTTTCTTCAGGTAAAGAAATTCCCGACTGCATCACCCACGTTGGCATTCTTGAAAAAGGGAAATTAACGAATACTGTTTTAACCCACATTGCAGCAAAAACGTCTATTTTCAACAAATTTCAGGCAATTTA